>DPZM01000188.1 GCA_003535955.1 Lachnospiraceae bacterium
TGTGTTTATCATATATGATAACACTGCCGGCTGCAAGCCTGTTGTGTACGAATTGACCAGCAGGAAGAGCGGATCATCCGCAAGCACCTGTAAGCACAGCTCAATAAATGGAAAGATCGACTCTTCGATCTTCCATATCTCGCCCTTGGGTCCGCGCCCGTAAGAAGGGGGATCCATTATTATGGCATCATACTTATTGCCCCGTCTTATCTCGCGTTCAACAAACTTAACACAGTCATCCACCAGCCAGCGGATGGGGGCATCTTCAAGTCCCGAACTCCTTGCATTTTCCTTAGCCCAGGTTACCATGCCCCTGGAGGCATCCACATGGGTTACCAAAGCACCTGCCGATGCTGCCGCAAGAGTCGCCCCGCCCGTATAGGCAAAAAGATTCAGGACCTTAACCTGCCGGCCCGCCCCCTTTATAAGCGGGGAAAACCAGTCCCAGTTGGCTGCCTGCTCCGGGAAAAGTCCCGTATGCTTAAATGAAAAAGGCTTAAGATTAAAAGTAAGCTCATTGTAGTTAACGGTCCACTGCTTGGGAAGATCGAAAAACTCCCACTCTCCCCCGCCCTTTACTGACCTGTGGTAATGAGCGTTGGGCTTCTTCCAGCCCTTGTCTTCCCTGTCCGTATCCCATATGACCTGCGGATCAGGACGCACCAGGAAATAATTGCCCCAGCGTTCCAGCTTCTCGCCCTTACTTGTATCTATTACTTCATAATCCTTCCAGTTATCTGCTGTCCACATATTCCATGTTCCGTTTTGCCGCATTTACTGACACATCGGTTCAGAACCAATGTGTCACTGTTTCCAGTGCCCTGCGTATGATCTGATGCATATCGTAGTACTTATATTCACCGAGGCGGCCGCCGAAGATGACCTTCTCTTCGGCATCCGCAAGCTCTTTATATCTTGCAAACAATGCATTGTTCTTCTCATCATTCATGGGATAATAGGGTTCATCACCCTTTTCCCACTTGGCGGGATATTCCCTTGTGATCACAGTCTTCTCCTGTGTACCGAACTCGAAATGCTTGTGCTCGATTATCCTTGTATAGGGAACCTCATACTCTGTATAATTAACCACAGCATTGCCCTGGTAATTATCCGTATCAAGAACCTCGTTCTCAAATCGCAGGCTCCTGTACTCAAGCTCCCCGAACCTGTAATCGTAAAACTCATCGATCATGCCGGTAAATACTATCCTGTCCGCACACTCATCATAGGACTTCCTGTCCCTGAAGTAGTCAGCATTCAGCCTGACCTCACAGCCTTCGAGCATCTTCTCTATCATCGCGGTATAACCGCCGATGGGAATTCCCTGATACTTGTCGTTAAAATAATTATTATCGTAGGTAAACCTTACGGGCAAACGCTTTATTATAAAGGCAGGAAGATCATCTGCCCTTTTGCCCCACTGTTTCTCGGTATATCCCTCAATAAGCTTCTCATAGATATCCTTACCCACAAGGCTTAATGCCTGTTCGCGCAGGTTACGGGGTTCGCTTACCCCGGCGGCCTTCATTTCATCCAGGGCTTCCCGCTTCTGTTCGTCGATCTTCGCCCTTGCTTCATCCGGAGTCCTTACACCCCACAGGGCATGGAAGGTGTTCATGTTAAAGGGAAGATTGTAGAGCTCGTCCTTATACCTTGCAACCGGTGAATTGGTATATCTGTTGAATTCCGCAAAGGAATTAACGTAATCCCAGACCTCCTTATCGGATGTGTGGAATATATGAGCTCCGTACTTATGGACGTTAATCCCCTCTGTCTCCTCGGTATAAGTATTGCCGCCTATATGAGGCCTTTTATCGATGACAAGGCATCTCTTTCCTGTCTTATGCGCTTCATGGGCAAACACGGCCCCAAAGAGGCCTGCCCCGACTATAAGGTAATCGTATTTCATCTCTCTTCCCCTTGTATTTGATCGTTCCTCAGGCAATTTTGCTTCAGCCAATAAGTTCAAGCCGGTTGATGGCCGAGAAGATCGCGCGCACCGAAGCCCTTGTAATGTTCGAGCTTACTCCTACACCGTAAGTAACGCTTCCCTCATCCGCATCAAGCAGGTGGATATAAGCAGCCGCCTGGGCATTGGCTCCTCCCTGAAGGGCATGCTCTTCATAGTCAAGCACCTTGATATTGATATCAAGATTCTCCTTAAGTCCGCGCAGGACGGCATCGATGGGTCCGTTACCGACGGCCTCGAATGACTCTTCCTTACCGAACTTCGTATAAGTAAGGACGATATGTGTATCGAATTCAGAATCAGACGAATCCGAGGTATCGTCAACCTTAAGCTTCCTGAAATGAAGAGGCTCCTTCATATCAATATAACTTGACTTAAATGCTGCCATGATCTCATCGGGAGATATCTCACCCTGTTTCTCCGTAATGGCCTGGATAACCTTCGCAAATTCCTTATGCATTCCCTTGGGAAGCTTGAAGCCGAAATAGGTATCCATGATAAAGGCAACCCCGCCCTTGCCCGACTGTGAATTGATGCGGACGATGGGCTCGTATTCACGTCCTATATCCGCAGGATCGATCGGCAGATAAGGAACCTGCCATATTTCCGACTTCCTCTCCTTCATGGCCTTGATACCTTTATTTATGGCATCCTGGTGAGAGCCTGAAAAAGCCGTAAAGACAAGCTTGCCTGCGTAAGGGTGTCTGTCGTCTATAGGCATCTTGACAAGACGTTCATAAACCTCGATTATATCGTTTATCCTCTCAATGTTAAGCTTAGGATCGATACCCTGGGAAAACATGTTGTAGGCAATGTTCAGGACATCTATATTACCCGTTCTCTCTCCGTTTCCAAAGAGGGTTCCTTCCACGCGGTCGGCACCCGCAAGCATTGCAAGCTCGGTAGCTGCGATTCCCGTTCCCCTGTCATTGTGGGGATGGATACTTAAGATCACGCTGTCCCTGTCGGAAAAATGCCTGTTCATCCACTCTATCTGGTCGGCATACACATTGGGCGTGTTCATCTCAACGGTAGCAGGCAGGTTGATTATCACAGGATCGTCCTTGCTTGCTCCCCACTCCTTAAGGACTGCCTCACAGATGTCATGTGCGAACTCAACCTCGGTTCCGGTAAAGCTCTCCGGCGAATACTCAAGCCTGATGTTCCCGTCGAACTTACCGGCCCTCTCCTTAACCCATCTTGTTCCGTTGACTGCTATCTGTATGATCTCATCCTTCTCCATATTAAATACGACATCTCTTTGGAGAACTGATGTTGAATTATAGATATGAACGATAACATTCTTTATTCCTTCGATCGATTCAAAGGTTCTCTCGATAAGTTCCTCGCGGCACTGGGTAAGCACCTGCACCCACACATCATCGGGTATAAGCTTTCTGTCAACAAGCTGGCGAAGAAAGTCATATTCTATCTGGGATGCTGCCGGAAAACCGATCTCTATTTCCTTGAAACCAAGCTTAATGAGCATCTCGAAAAACTCTATCTTTTCCTCTACGATCATGGGATCGATAAGGGCCTGATTTCCGTCGCGCAGATCAACGCTGCACCATATCGGAGCCTTCTCGATCTCCTTGTCCGGCCACTGCCTCTGTGGATAATGGAGTACCGGATTCTTCCTGTATCTTTCTACATTTTTCATAACTGCATCCTCCCATATATAAATTCTGATTAAAAGTAAAAAGCCGATGGCGGACCATCGGCTGTCTTGTCATATTCTATTCACCCAATCCGCTCTCTATCGCTTCTACCAAAGCCTTGAGTGCTTCTTCTTCGTCCTCGCCTTCACACACGAATTCAATTTCATCTCCGCATTTTACACATGCGCCGAGGACGCTTAGGACGCTCTTGGCATTTGCCGTACTTTCACGAAAATTAAACGTGATCAGGGACTTAAACTGCATGGCCTCCTTACACAGGATGCCTGCAGGCCTTAAATGCAATCCCGTAGGATTCTTTATAGTCACCTTCTGGCTGACCATCTGCAAATGTCCTCCGTTTCATTAAAAATCAATCACACCAAAATATTATAACATGTAAGGACGGCTTCTACAAGTACCCAGTTACCCTTACTCTTCTGTCTGATCTGTATGTTCCGTCTGACCCGCTATACCCGCAACACCCTCCTGGGGCAGGGCTATCAACGCGGTATTGTCCGTTGTAGGATACAGGCTCACTTCCATCATGGACGAATTAACGATCGTTATCCCGGCAGGAAGGTTCCACCTTACGGATGCATCATATGACCCTGCATGTATACCTTCTATCGTCGTATCCCTCGGTGTCATACCGGATGCATCTATCGTACCTGTTATCCTGGATGCATCAAGGCCTGTTATAACTTCATTAAGCCCCTGTATTTCGATCCGTTTGCTTCCCCCTATATCAACCAGTGAAGCCTGAAATCCTTCCGGAATATTGTCAATTACAATATTGGCAGTAGGCACATCCACGATCGTGTTCTCCAGCTTACCAATGTAGACGGTGACTTCTACGTTTCCGTCATATTCATTTGTTGCAAGCCTTATTCCACCGGGCAGATAATCGTTAATATCGAAGGTATGGGTTACATCACCTGTTGCTCCGTTTATCGAAACATCATCAGCGGGTATCGTTATACCTTCAAGCGATTTAAAGGCGGAGCCCGATCCTGCAACAAGAATTGTATCGGGTGATACCGCTACTTTTCCGGTAGATGCATAACCCTCGGCCGGCGTTCCGGAAATCGCTGCCATCACAGGAATTTCCTTTGTAGCAAGTATATCTATATCCACCAGTATTTCGGTCACCCCTACCGTCAGGGCGGAATTATTGACCACATCTCCATTACCGTCATAGAGTACAACCCTTGAAGATGCCCTTATATTGGAAGTTGCCCCCGATACATCGACGGTTGCAACAGCCCTTGCAAGCTTGGATACCGCTGACTTGGGACCCGAGATCGAAGTTATATTGACACTCGGCGAATTACTTCCGACAACATATCCCTTGGCAGGAATACCTACTGTCTCAACATTTATGGACAGCTGTTTCTTCTCAAGGTCCTCAACCTCCACCTTAAGATTCTTGGTAAGGGGCGTGATCGAAGAGATCATGTCCGAATACCTTGTGGTACGGACATCTATCGAAACCGAATTAAGGATGGTCATCTCCTTAAGATCGGCAGTTGCCTTGATGTAATCACGGCTCATCTTCTCAAGCACCGATCTCTTGGCGGAGATGGAAACGGAAATGATATTGCTGCCGTCAAGGACTTCATATACCTTGCCCTGGGATGTCACCGCATCCGCATTCAGTATCTCGACCTCAATCCCGGAATAGTTCCTGGTGATGACCGGATCATCTATACTGACTACAACAAGCCAGAGTATAAATGCCACGGCTATGGATATCAGCTTAAGGCCAAGATTATTTGTCAGCTTTTGTCTCATTCTTAGCCCTGCCTTTCCAGAAGAATATCTTCTTTTCTTCCATTGTCTTGCTCTGTACTATCTCCAGCTTCTTTCTCAGGAAATCGGCGTCGATATTCCTGAAGAGTTCACCGTTCATTGCAACGGAAACACGGCCTGTCTCTTCTGATACGATGATCGTCAGCGAATCGGTTGCCTCCGATATACCTACTCCGGCACGATGTCTTGTACCCAGTTCCTTGCTGAGTTCCATGTTGTCGGACAGGGGCAGATAACAGGTGGCAGATGCTATCCTGTCTCCGTGTATGATAACGGCTCCGTCATGAAGCGGAGTGTTATGTTCGAAAATATTGATGAGCAGCTGGCTTGAAACCAGTGAATCGATAAGGATTCCGGTAAGCTCGTATTCTGTGAGAGGATCCTTGTTCTGGACGACAATAAGGGCACCGGTCTTGGCCTTGCCCATTTCATAGGATGCCCTTACAAGCTCGTTTATTGTATTATCGGAAAACATCTCGCCCGTGACCCTTGATGAATCAAACTGGACAATACCGGATAATACATTTGATTTACCGATCTGTTCAAGAGCCTTACGAAGCTCGGGCTGAAAAACAATAAGAAGTGCGGTTACGGCGATCCCGGTAACATTCTTGGCGATCCACAGGATCGTGGTCATGTCAAACAGAGCCGCAAAGAAAACAAATACAAGTATGATAAGGATACCCCTCATAAGAGCCCATGCCCTCGTGTTCTTGATCCACCGAAGGACATGGTACACAAGAATGGATATTATGATTATCTCTACAATATCGGTCCACATGATCACCGGCATGGATACCCATCCCAGATATTGGTTCATAATGGATTTTATGACCGTTCCGATCTGTTCCATAACTATACCTTAGATTTGTTTATTATTCAAAATACTGTAAATCGTCTTCCGGTTCTTCGCGGTAGCCCATCCGGGTCACATTTACGTCAGGGGCTTCTATCGACATCTTGGGTATCGCCTTAACGTAATAATAGTATTCATCATCCTCAAACTGGACATTCTCCGTCCGCGAATAATCCACATTAAACACAAAGAACTGTATGATAAGCACAATAAGAACCGAAACAAGTGTACCGGCAAATACACCGCCTATGGACATATCAACCTCAAGGGCCGAACATCCTATAAGGATAACAAGTATATTCACAACAGCACCGAGTCCGAGACCTATCTTCCAGGAATAGTCAACCGGGAGTGACTTTATCATGAACTCGGCCACCACTACAACCGCAAAGGTTATGACAAGAAGGAGCATCTTATCGGATCCCAGCAAGCCGTCTATCAGATATTTGAAGCTGCCGAGAGCCGATTCGGCATCTGTTGAAATGGATGCTATCTGATCGGCATTCTCCTTAATATATTCGAGCATGAAATATGCAACGGTACCGCACCCTACGGATATGCATGACATGGGGGTTCCCAAAAATCCGAGAGCCATCGGCACAACATAAGGGATCTTAAACATGAAGCATATGGGGGTGAGAATAACCGCAACCGCGTCCCTGGGAGAAAACCTGAAATAAAGCACAAACATGATAACGAACACAAAGGCCACGATCAGGGCGCACTCAAGAGACAGGGAATATATGTGCAGAAGAACAATTCCCGCTATAAGCAAAACAATAAGATTCATGGGTAAAAAAGAGCATAAAAGCGAAACGATGAGCACTATCGCACCATTGTCTATCTTGGACATATAACCCAGATTGGAATTGACTATAAGCAGCGCAATCAAGCCCACAAAAAACTTAAGAACCGCTACGATATAGGTTTCAAATCTGGAAAAGAAACCCGTAAGCTGTTCCTTAAATACCAGCAGATTAGTCATGACTCTTCCTACCTTCTAAGCATAATTCTATTCCCAGTCATACATGGTATCAAGCTCATTAAGCTGGGAAACATATTTCTTCATGTGTTTTTTCGCCCTGCTGTACCTGTAGGCATATACAAAGTATGAAGCAAGCAAATAAATAACCAAAACGACAGCGTATTTAGTGGCTATGCCCTTGGCAAACTCAACCACGTCCATCTTGTAAAAGTCGGTAAGGAAACCCTCAAGGTCATACAGTATGTACATTGCAACCCCAAGCACATATCCTATGGTTGCATATAATGCCGATTTTAGTACCTGAAAGCTTATATAATCGCCCCTGAAAAACTCATGGACGGATATATCCCTTCTTCCCTGCCGGCTTTCATAAGCCGCCATTTTGGTCATTAATTCAATACGTTCTTCGTCTAACATCTCATAATCCGGTTCTTATCTGTTGTCTAAGAACCTCATCCTCGGGTTGTCCTTTTGTTTCTTCTGAATAACGGGAGCGTCGGGTCTCTTAATGGCTCCGTTCAGATCGTTCATTACCTGATTCTTACATTTAGCGCAGAATCGGCCTGTAGCGATCGGTTCACCGCAAACCTCACATGTTACACCTGCTATAGATGAATCGGAGAAGACAAGCCTCTCTTCCCTTACCCATTGCTTAACCTGCTGCTCGGAAACATCAACTTCCTCTGCAACCATGGCTACGGTCGCATGCGCGGTATTACGAACATATTCCTTAGCCTGCTGGAACTTCTTCTCTATCTCCTCCTTACAACTCGGACAGATATTGGGCCCGGCAATATAATTAAACAACCTACCGCAGTTTCTGCAATTCTTTACATTCATAAAAAATACCTCCAAGGATTCTAGTCAACATTCGCTATACCCAGCACCACATAATATACATTCCTGACCCCCGCAGCCTTTAGACAGCCTGCTGCCGCATCCATAGTGGCACCTGTCGTATATATGTCATCGACCAGTAGTGTGTTCTTTAATTTTACAACATCAGAGTCTATTTTAAAAGCCTTTTTCAAATTATTTTGTCTCTGCCCTGCCCCGAGCGATTTCTGGGCCCCGGTTTTTACCGGCCGGCTTAATATATCATTTCTGAGGGGTATATCAAAATGCCGCGAAAGGCCGGCAGCAAGGAGTCCCGCCTGATTATACCCCCTTTTCCTGAGCCTGCCCGGATGTAACGGGATCGGAATGATGGCATCTGCCCCGCATGACTTAATATACGGTTCCAGATTCTTTGCTAAAATGTCCGCATAATAGTCGGCATACTCCGCCCTTCCTCCGTACTTAAACCTGTACACGCTTTCCTTGAGCAGGTCATCATACAAAAATGCCGCCCGTCCGCTTACAAAGTCATGGTCGCGCCTCACACAGTCCCTGCACATGACAGTGCCGCTGTCCTTAAGCGGACTCCCGCATTTCATGCAGTAAGGATCTTCCACTCCGGTAAAGCTGTCCGCACACTCTTCACAGATAAAATGGCCCGGTCCTGTTACGGCATCATCGCAGACCGGGCACCTTCTCGGATATACAATATCCACAATCCTGTCGGCTATTCTCATCCATACATCTCCTTAATGCTTCCCGCCAGCCCCGTATAACGCAAATGCTCATCCGCATTGTCTATCATGGCATAGATCCTCTCCCTGCTGCCAAGCAGCATAACGCAGTCCCTGGCCCTTGTAACCCCCGTGTACAGAAGATTTCTGTTAAAGAGCATCCTGGGACCTGAAAGCAGGGGGATTATGACCGCAGGATACTCGCTTCCCTGGGATTTATGTATCGTGACCGCATAAGCATGCTCGATCTCATCAAGACCGGAAAAAGGATATACAACCGATCTCATCCCGTCATAGATTACCGTGAGTGTCTCGTTAAAGGTGTCGATTTCCGTTATGATCCCCATATCGCCGTTAAAGATACCAAGTCCCTTATCGATCGGGATACCGTATTTACTCTTTATTTCCCACTCCAGCCTGTAATTGTTCTTTATCTGCATTACCTTATCGCCCTCACGGAAGATCGCATCCCTTACCTCGTATTCCCTCTTGGAGCTGTCGGCAGGGTTTAAATATCTCTGGAGAATGGGATTTAGCGCTTCCACACCCAGGCTTCCCTTTCTCATCGGAGTGAGCACCTGGATATCACCGGGCCTGGCACCTACATATTTGGGGAGCTTCTCCCTTATAAGATGGATGATATTATTGAGTATGTGTTCAACGTTATCCCTTTCCAGGAAGAAAAAGTCCCTGCTCTTATTATCGAGCACCGGGTATCTGCCTTCATTGATCTTATGGGCATTTACCACTATGTCGGACAGTTCCGCCTGCCTGAATATCTTCTTAAGCGACACCACCGTAAAGCAGCCCGATGAGATCACATCCTTAAGGACCGCTCCGGGTCCTACCGACGGAAGCTGGTTTGTATCTCCCACCATGATAAGCCTGACTCCGACAGGGATCGCCTTTAAGAGGGCATTAAAGAGCGGCAGGTCTACCATGGACATCTCATCTATTATAACAACATCCGATTCAATGGGATTGTCTTCATTGGTGGCATAATAAAATCCTTTGTCATCCGAATCGGATACACTTAAGTGAAGCATCCTCTGTATGGTCGAGGCTTCCGCCCCTGTTGCCTCGGTCATCCTCTTGGCCGCACGTCCTGTAGGTGCAGCCAGAGAAATGGATAATCCTTCAAGCTCAAAGTATCTGATTATCATATTTATTATTGTGGTCTTTCCCGTACCGGGACCTCCGGTTATGACCGTGATGCCGTTCATCACGGCCCTGACTACGGCTTCCTTCTGAAGGTCTTCAAGCTCGATCTCTTCCGATTTTTCAAGAGCTTCTATTTTCTTAAGGATCACCCCTTCATCTTCGTCAGC
>DPZM01000114.1 GCA_003535955.1 Lachnospiraceae bacterium
TCACACGGCGCATACAAGTTCACTGCAGCTCAGTGTACAAGGAACGCTGACGGTATCCTTGTTCCCCCTCCGCTTCGTTTCGACGTTCTTGAGGAGTGCATCAAGCGCCTTCCCGGCTTCCCTATCGTTCTTCACGGATCATCTTCGGTTCCTCAGGAATTCGTTAAGATGGTTAATCAGTACGGCGGCAACATGCCCGATGCAGTGGGTATCCCTGAGGAGCAGCTCCGTCAGGCAGCTAAGCTTGCCGTATGTAAGATCAATATCGATTCCGATATCCGTCTTGCAATGACAGGTACCATCAGGAAGTACTTCGCTGAGCATCCGGATCACTTCGATCCTCGTCAGTATCTTAAGCCCGCTCGTCAGGCTGTTAAGGATATGGTTGCTCATAAGATCAAGAACGTTCTTGGTTCAGACGGCAAGGCTTAATTTTTAAGCATATATTATAGTAATTACAGCAAGAGGATAGGCATTAATGTCTATCCTCTTTGCTAAGTATTTTAAGGAGAATGATCATGTTAATATCGGTTTTATTATTTATAGCAGGTCTTGCGCTGCTCATAAAGGGCGGCGACTGGTTTGTGGACGGAGCGACCGGCATTGCGGAGCGCTTCCATGTGCCAGAGCTTCTTATAGGAGCTACGGTCGTATCAATAGGTACCACGCTTCCCGAGGTCATGGTGTCTGCCAACAGTGCGCTGTCGGGTCACGGTGAGATAGCATACGGTAATGCACTTGGTTCCATCATATGCAATACTGCGCTCATTGCGGCTATTACGGTAGCTGTTAAGCCTGCAGGGATTGATAATAAGACCCTGAAGATACCTGTTGCCTTTTTCTTCGGAGCAATGGTCGTTTATGCTTTCGGGGCTTATGTGAGAGGGTCTTTTGAAAGGCCGCTTGGTATTGTGCTTTTGTGTATATTCGCAGCATACCTCTTTATCCTTATCCGCCAGGCCCTAAGCCAGATGAAGCCGGCAGGCGGGGGCACAGCATCGGGAGTGTCAGCTGCAGGCGGAAGCGGAGTCGGTAATGATACAGAGGACGCCACGAAAGATAACAAGGAGAATCCCATGTGGAAGGATATCCTTCTTCTTATAGTAGGAGCGGCCTTTATCGCCGAAGGAGCAGACCTTCTTGTGGATAACGGCACGAAAATAGCTGCAGCCCTCGGGGTTCCGGAATCGGTAATAGCCCTTACCTTTGTAGCCCTTGGAACCTCGCTTCCCGAACTGGTAACAGCGATCACATCACTCGTCAAGGGGCATGGGGCTCTGTCGCTTGGGAATATCTGCGGAGCCAATATACTTAACCTTGTTCTTGTGTCCGGTCTGTCCGTGACCCTGTCTCCCTTCGGCCTTCCGTCCGGCAAGATGGTAAATATTGCGGGTAATGCCTTAAACGCATCACTTGTCATCGATCTTCCGCTGGCTGCGGGCGTTATGGCGGTGCTTACCATACCCGCACTTATAAAAGGGGAACTTAAGAGATGGCAGGGAATCCTTCTTCTTGTCACATACGCATGCTTTTGCATTTTCCAATTTATGTGACATAATGCTGTTATTCGAGATAAGTACATCCCCTGCGAAGCGGGAAACGGCTGTACGAATGTCTGTGAGGTTATCGAGAATTAAAAAATGGGGTTAAGTAAATCCAAAATCATCCGATAACATTAGTGTAAGCATTAAGAAAACGCATGAAGAAGGCAAGGAAGAAATAAAAGAAGGAGTGATATTATGCGTATAGAAGCGTATAACCAGATCGGACAGATATATACCGCCAAGAAGACATACGGCACACAGAAGACCAATACCGTAAGTCGTACGGATCAGGTACATATATCCAGCATTGGCAAGGATATCCAGACCGTGAAACAGGCCGTTGCCAATACCCCCGATGTCAGGGAAAACGTAACTGCACCCATTAAGGCCAAGATCCAGAACGGAACATATGAAGTAAGTCCGGATGATTTTGCAAGCAAGTTAATGGCAGCGTACGGGATGTAAATAAAAAGGGGAGGATAATTAAGTGGCCAGCTTAATGGAAGAACTTATCGATTGTTTGGAGCAGGAAGAAAAGGAATTCAAGCAGCTGCTTACATTATCAAGAAGGAAGACTCCGGTTATAGTAGATAATAAGGTTGCTGAGCTGGAGAAGATCACGGACGAAGAGCAGATCGTTGTAAACAGGATCACATCACTTGAGAATAAGCGTGAAACTGTTACCAGGGATATCGCAGATGTTATCAACAAGGATGTTGAAGAACTGAAACTGACAACCTTAATAGATTTGTTGTCGAATCAGCCAAAGGAGAGGGCTCGCCTGTCAAATGTACATGACCAGCTGTCAGTGACGGTCAGGGAGATACGGCAGGTTAACGAGAACAATGCGGAACTTATCAAGCATTCCCTTGAAATGGTGAATTTCGATCTCAGCATTATCCAGGCAATGCGGCAGGCTCCGGAAACAGCCAACTACGGAAGGACTGCAGTGAGTACGGGATCGATGCTGGGGGGTTCATCAGGAGGCTTCGACGCTAAACAGTGATAACATACGTGATATGCAAGGTTCCTGCCGGATAATGGAACTGAGCAGGGATGAGGTGATAGTATGACACTTATCAGCGGTTTACATGTAGGTACATCAGGATTACAGACAAGTCAGAATGCGCTGAATGCAACAGCGCATAATTTATCCAACATCGAAACAAAAGGATACGTAAGACAGCAGGTACTGCAGGGGGATCGACAGTATAACCGGACCGGGCAGAATGCGGCCATAGGACCTCAGCAGTCCGGCCTTGGTGTTGAATTCTCAAAAATAAGACAGGTGAGGGACTATTTCCTTGATGTCTCCTTCAGGAAGGAGAGCGGAAGGGGTTCCTTTTATGATATATGCTATGAAACGACCAATGAACTGGAGACCCTTCTGGGTGAGATGAACGGGGCGGCATTCCAGGATACCATCGACCATCTGTGGACGGCGGTTGAGGAACTTCAGAAGGATCCTTCAAGCTCGGTAACCCAGGGACAGTTCGTGAACGTGTGCAGCCAGTTCCTTGACAGGGCCGGTGCGGTATATGACGGACTGGCTGATTATCAGGATAACTTAAATGCACGCATCAAGGATATGGTCGACAATATAAATGACATAGGCGACAAGCTTACCAAGCTCAATCAGGCGATCCTTAACGTTGAGCTGTCGGTTGAATCGGCCAACGACCTTAAGGATCAGAGAAACATGCTTATGGACGAGCTGTCCAAGTATGTTAAGTATGATTATTCCTATACCGCGGACGGTGTGGTTGAAATAAGGGTTGAGGGCCAGTCGTTTGTTGTAAGGGGTAAGGACAAGCCCTTCTATATGGATGCCAGGCTTGATGAGACAACAGGCTTCTACACTCCGGTCTGGCCGTGGGCCAAGGATATGCCGGTCTATGACTGCAGCCAGGAGATATCAACAGCCAAGAATTCCAATATAGGCGAGTTAAAGTCACTCCTTCTGGCAAGGGGAGACAGAAGGGCCAATTATACGGATGTTGCTTCCGAATATACGAATCCGGAAACAGGTGAAGTAGAAGACCTGTATAACCGGGGTACAACATATACGGATCCCGTAACAGGCAGGACAATGACCAAGATGGCTACGGCCAATTCAATAGTCATGAATGCCATGGGCGAGCTTGACCAGCTGGTACATAAGATCGCAACCGATATAAATAATGTACTTGCAGGCGAGAAGAAGAGCATTGACGCAGGAACAAACCCTGTTTATGAAAAGGAATCGGACCTTCCCAAGGAGCTCTTCGTCAGGCTGGGATCAGACAGATATGAACTGCAGACGGAAGGGGCAAACGCAGGAAAGTACGTGTATGTTGCGGAGAATACCGCTAACAGCCCGTCCGATGTTTCGACCATGTATACCATATCCAATATGAGGATTAATGCCGAGCTTTTAAAGCAGCCTACCCTTCTGGGATATCCTGATTCCGGATTCCTTAAGCCGGACAAGACGGTAGACAGGGAGAAGGCCGATGCACTGGCCGATGCATTTGCATCCTCATCACTTGTGCTGAATCCCAATATGACCAAGCACAGCAATTACAAGGATTATTATGCGGATATGTTAAGCCTTGCATCCAATTCGGGTAACGTTTACAAGAGCTTCTCCGATGCACAGGCCCTGACGGTTGATTCTTTGGATGACTCCAGACAGCAGATAATGGGTGTAAGCTCCAATGAAGAGTTAAGCAACATGATCAAGTTCCAGAATGCGTACAACGCATCGAGCAGATATATAAACGCAGTCAGTGAGATGCTTGAGCACATTATCTCAAGACTGGGATCATAAGGTATACGAAGCAGGTTTAGACCATTGGGAGGAGGCTGATTCCATGCCATCACAATTTTTCGGACTTAATATAGCATATACAGGATTACAGGCATCAAACGCATGGCTTACAACAACTGCCAACAATATAGCCAATGTGGAGACGGAAGGTTATTCAAGGCAGGAGGTTAAGCAGGAAGCAGCAGGCGCACTCCGTACCTTTACTTCATACGGAATGGCAGGCTCGGGTGTTGACGCCAAGGCGATCCAACAGATAAGGAATGAATTCTACGATCTGAAATACTGGAACTCCAACGCAACTTTAGGAAGCTACGAGATGAAGGAGGACTACGTTAAGCAGATCGAGGATTACTTTACCGAGACTGATATGGTTGAGGGCTTCGGATCGATCTTTTCGAAGATGTTCGCCGGTCTGGATGAAGTATATAAGAGTGCAGGCTCTGCATCGACCAAGACCCAGTTCCTCTTCCTGGCAGGCAATATGGCCGAGTATTTCAGCTCCATGTCAAATAGCTTAAGAAAGCTCCAGGAGGACACCAACCTCGAGATCAAGAACAGGGTTGAGAACATCAATACTCTCGGCTCGGAAATAGCATCAATGAACAAGCAGATAAATACGATCGAGGTCAATGGTATAATCGCCAACGAACTCAGGGATAAAAGGGCACTCCTTGTTGATAAGCTCAGTAAGATAGTTGATGTTGAGGTGCAGGAGATCCCAATCTATACGGAAGAAGGCGGCAAGCTTGAATCCGGCGCCAACAGGTTTATCGTACGTATAGCGGGCGGCCAGGAGCTTGTAAATACCTACAGGAGCAATTCGCTTGAATGTGTGGCAAGGGATTACAAGGTTAACCAGTCGGATGCGGAAGGCCTTTTCGATATAGTATGGAAGGGCGGGACCCCGGCTCTCGATGAGTTCGGCAATCCGATAGAACAGACTTACCTTGAGAAGATGTCAACAAACATCCCCCTGAATATATACGGAAGGAACTTAAACGGGGAGCTTAAGGGCCTTATAGAGGTAAGGGACGGAAACAATGAAGAGTACTTCCACGGCAGCGTGATAGGGAGTGAACCCTATGAGGTTGATGACGAGGGAGTGGGAACATACAAGCTTGTTGTGGATGCAAGTGCCGGCTACCTTATGGATATAACCAAGTGTACGCTTGATTCCGAGCCCGGTGTTATCAAGGTAAGCAACAGGAACTTCCAGTATGACGGCTGGGAATACGAAGAGACAACTAACGAAGCCGGAAAGGCGGTGGGAAGATATACCTTCTTTATAAACGAAAATCCGGAGTCGTTCCTGGCTAAGCAGACGGTAGCCGATGCAACGATAGGTACTTCTATCCAGTATCAGGGAATCCCGTACTATCAGGAACAGATGAATGAATGGGTCCGCCAGTTTGCCAAGGCCATGAACGATATAGAGACGCAGGCTAAGGATGAGAAGGGTAATAATGCCGAAGTCCTGTTTGCCGGCAAGAAAAAGACCGAAGATGATATGTGGATGTTCGGCGATGACATAAATGAATTCTCATCCAAGTCGGACTCATATTACCAGCTTACGGCAGCAAACATGATAGTCAATAAGAACATGGTGAAGGATGTGTCGAAGTTCCTTACCAACAGGGATCCTGACCAGGGTCAGGACCAGCAGGATATCCTCAACGAAATGATGGATGTTCAGACCAATAAGGACAAGATGTCCTTCAGGGGCTGCTCAAGTAAGGAATTCCTCGAATGCGTACTCGCGGATGTGGCACTTAATTCAAGCAATGCGAGGACATTCTCGAAGAACTACGATAATATAACAAAGTCAATCAATAATCAGAGGCTGTCGGTATCCGGAGTCGATAATGATGAAGAAGCACTTAACCTTGTTAAGTTCCAGGAAGCCTACAACCTGTCGGCCAAGATGATCCAGGTCTTCACTGAGATATATGACAGACTGATCCTAAACACCGGCGTCTGAATCATCCTTGTCTTCCCCCTCTCCGGAGGAG
>DPZM01000008.1 GCA_003535955.1 Lachnospiraceae bacterium
ATCCCCTCGGACAGCTGGGCGCCCATAAGCTGGATCATAAACACCCGCATTACAGGTCCCATCGAAACCTTAAACACTATCACCATAAGTATTATCCCGATGATAATATTAAGTATACACGCGCTGCCGCCTGCCACCATGATGCGGTGGAAATAGGAAAGGCTGCTGTAATCGATCAGATCTTCCGAAGCCACAGCCCCTGCCGAAAAACAGGTGACTTTGTTTCCGTAGGCCAAATGGGTCAATGCATGAAACAGCTCATGCACGGGCAGGGTGAAAAAATAAGCCAGAAAGGCTGTTGCAAAACAATTGATAACTGACAGGTCTTTCTTATCCTTCATTTCAAAGTCCTCCCTCCGGATATTTCTGTTAACCAGCATCCTAACTGTGTCACAAATCAGCGTGTTTGTATATGGCTTATGTCTAATCGGTCGTTTTTCATGTTTATCTGGTCGTTATGAAGACACGGGGACGGTTCTAGTGTCTTCATTCCTCAAAAAAACAGACCCGATCATCTACTGATTCAGGTCTGTCTTATATATTTTAAATTGATATGAGGACAAAAGAACCGTCCCTGTGTCCTCACTTTCCACATACTCATCCGGTTAATTCAACCTTCAAGTCTGGATAATTCACCTTCGATCGCACGTGACACAAACTGATTAATAGTAATGCCTTCATCTGCCGCGTAGAGAGCTATTTTTCTATGCTGTTCGGGCTTTATTCTTATGTTGAAGGATCCTCTGAACTCTTTTTCCGGTTCTTTACCGGCCTGTCTGCAATAATCAAGATAGTTGTTTATAGCATTGTCAAATTCCATGGTCAATTCATCAACTGATCGTCCATGAAAATTAACCGAATCATTAATTCCAATAACACGTCCCACAAATATCATATCTTCCTTATCGTATTCAATTTTGGCATGATAACCCCTGCATTCCATTAATGAAGTGATCATTATAATTCCCCCACCTCTCTGAGAAAACTGATTATCATTTTAATTTGATACCTGTATAACTCATTACCGGGATGAGGTCCGTCAAATTGGACTATTCTTTTTGATTTTTCATGTAAATAACCAATTCCGGATCCCCTGCTGCTTTCAAACCTTTTACATCCGCATTTTTTCATAAGAGAATCAAGCTCACGGATAGTGAAATTAGTTGGTGAAGGCTTTCTTGTCAGTTTTCTTATGAGTTCTTCTTTTTTTTGCATAGCTGTTGTGCAACTACTATTTAGTTACATTATAATCCTTTTATATTCTTTAGTCAACGAGTGAAGACAGTAGAACCGTCCCCGTGTCTTCATTCATCTTTCTTTATACGTTCTATTGTGCTCTTACTCAATCCGGTTATTCGGGCAAGTTGTCGAACGGAAACCCCCGAATTAAGACAAGTCTTCAGGGATAGGTTTCTGACTTTACTTTCCAGACATCTTAAATCCTGCGGGTTCCTGCAGCGGGTGATTTTGAATATCAAAGCGGCTGCTTCCTGATCAGTCATGCGCTTGTTCACGGCTTCTTCAAGGTGCGGCATCTCACATCGCGAATTTACAAATGAGAGCAAATTGGCGCCGGATAACGATGTATACTCTGAAATATCGTCAATCATTCCCGATTTGTCCCTGACACAGTCACATTCAAGCCAGGGATAAGCCTTAATACGATCACACAATCCAGCCTTTATCGGGTTCTGACATATATACCTCAAAGCATCCATAAAATATTCGATCGTTTCAACAGGTTCACTCTTAAACCGATCCTGATACAGGTGGCCGCAACGGTCATATTTCTTGTTAAAATATGCCGAATAAGAAACTCCGATGCGCTTGAATATAAGCTCGATCGGTTCATCATCTTCCCTGATCAACATGTGGACATGATTATCCATCAGGCAATATGCGTACAACTTAAAACCGGATTGCCTCTTAACACGTTCAATTATCTTAGTGAAAATCAGACGATCCATATCATCCAAAAAAATATCGCGTTTATCCATCCCGCGTAACATGATATGGTATATACCTGTAATTGATTTGATTCTTCCTGATCTGCTCATTCTGTTTCCTTTGCTTTTGTAGATTTGACTCAAATTGAATATTTAGAAATATGCGTGGCAAAAGAATACCATAATATCTTTTTATTGAACAGCTCAAAACATGAATTAATGTGACTTTGTAAAAATATAACAAAACATAATGCATTTACCACCGATGATTTTTTAAGTTTTTTGTTAAATTTGTATGAAGACACGGGGACGGTTCTAGTGTCTTCATTCCTCAAAAAAACAGACCCGATCATCTACTGATTCAGGTCTGTCTTATGTATTATAAATTGATATGAGGACAAAAGAACCGTCCCTGTGTCTTTATTAAGGTGACTATTCAGAATTATAACAGATGACAGTATCATAAGGATACCCAGACACGAAAAAATCGTTAACGGTTCCCTGAATACGATAACTCCAAACAATGTAGCCACCATGGGCTCGATCGTGGCCAGTATTCCGGCCTTGCTTGCCTCTACCGACTCAAGTCCCAGCGTATATGCCAGGAAAGGTACCACCGCCGTAACAAAAGCAGTTAATACGCAGAATAATATCAGTCCTGCCAAATGATCCGAAGCTGCAAACCTTCCAAACATTTCTCCCGGCCGGCATATGACAAGAGACCCTATCGCTGCAAAAAGGAATGTATATGCCGTGACCGTATATGGTGAATAACGCTTAAGGGCTATGGTTCCCAAAATACTGTACAATCCGTATCCGATCCCCGAACCCAGGCCGACAAGCAGCCCCGTCAGTGTTATTCCGCCTCCGGAGATCCCGGATATCAGGACACAGCCTCCAAAAGCAGCTGCAAGGGCAACAAACTTCCTGCCGGTCAGCTTCTCATGAAAGAAGAGGACCGACATCAACATGATCCAGATGGGAGAAGTGTATAGAAGTATAGCCGCAGTTGAAAGCGACATCATATTTATGGCCGTAAAATAGCATACGGTAAAAAACAGGACACTTCCGAATCCAAGTCCCAGAAAAAGCGGGATATCCCTAAGTGCCATCTTAAATCCCGAGCGTTCTTTAATAAATAATATAAGGCCAAAGACCAATGCAGCCAGGGTTACACGTATTGAAACGATCTGAATCGGATCAAAGCCTTCCGCACTTAGCTTTCTTACAAAAAGCCCCATGCTCCCCCAGAAGCATCCCGCAAGGATTATAAGCATTGTTCCTGATTTTTGTTTGTTCATCTTCATTTTATTCCCAATGTTATTTTCTCATTAAATGATCGGCAAGCGGAGCCGGGCATACAGCTCTTATATATGTTCCGCCCTCTTCAAACCGTTCTTCAATGACTTCGCCCTCCTTATGGATGCGGCTTAGCATATTACCGTCGGTATATGGTATACATACCTCGACCATACAGCTCCCGGACTTAAAGAGGCCGGACATCGCATCAAGCAGGTCATCAATCCCGTACCCGGTATGAGCGGAAATGTAATAGCTGTCCCCGCCCGGGTGATTCTCAACAGTCAGATCCTCATCCCTAAGATCAGCCTTGTTGTACACATAGATCCTGGGAATGCCCGATACATCAAGATCGCGCAGGGTATCCTCAGTAACCTTCTTATGCATTGCATGATGCGGATCCGATGAATCCATGACAATAAGGATGACATCCGCATATTTCACTTCCGCAAGCGTTGACCGGAAGGCCTTTATAAGGTCATGCGGAATGTTCTCTATAAAACCGACGGTATCCGACAGCAGAAAGGGCTTCCTGCCCGGAATATCGATCTTGCGCACGGATGTATCCAGTGTCGCGAACAGCATGTCCTTTTCAAAAACCTTCTTATTCTCCTGATTTCCGGATGCAGGATCACTCATATGAAGAAGCCTGTTCATCAATGAGGATTTACCCGCATTCGTATATCCGACCAGCGCCACATGGGGGAATCCGTCCCTTCTTCTGCCGCCGCGCTGGACATCCCTGGTTCTTTCTATCTGCTTAAGTTCCTTACGAAGTTCATTGATCCGGTGGGATATCTGGCGGCGGTCAAGTTCTATCTGTTTCTCGCCTATACCCTTGTTGGCCCTGCTGCCTCCTCCGCCGCTCTGGCGCCCAAGATGCTTCCACATACCGCTAAGACGAGGAAGCATATACTGAAGATATGCTGACTCTACCTGCAGCCTTGCCTCCCTGGTCTTAGCTCTTCTTGAAAAGATCTCAAGGATAAGGTTGGTCCGGTCCCATACCGGTACTTCAATTACCTTCTGAAGGTTCTTCATCTGTGCCGGTGACAGGTTCCCCAGACAGACAACATGCTCGGCCTCTGTCCCCCTGACAAGATACATAAGTTCCAAAGCCTTGCCGGATCCCAGCCAGGTGGCATTATCGGGATGCGGCAGTGCCTGTGTTATCGTTCCCGCAACCAAAAGATCACATGCCTCGCACAGGCTCTCAAGTTCCTCCATGGCCCGGCTGAATTCCTCTTCGTCTTCCCATGTACGCAGGCCGGCGGTCACAACCGGTATAAGTTCCGCTCTGTCTTCTTCCAAGTTCATTTATTATCTTCTCCCGTTAAATGACTGTTTTGCCATATCCCCCTGTCATAATCATACCGGTATCCGTATTTTTTAAGATCAACCCTGCCTTCACAAACATCAATGCCCTCTGCCTCAAGCAGCCTCGCCTGGGCACCCGGTCCGCCGAATGCGAATTCACCGGCCAGTTCTCCCTTCGAATTTACTACCCTGAAGCATGGTATGTTTTCCGGATCCGGGTTTTTATGCAGGGCATTCCCTACTGCCCTTGCCATTTTCCTGTCGCCGGCAAGTTCAGCCACCTGCGCATAAGTAGCCACGTGGCCGTAAGGTATTTTCTTTACCGCCTCATATATTCTTTTAGTCGGACTGTCACTGATAAGATCATAGCTTTCCGCTATCATGAGCATTACATCCTTACCGGGTATAGTGCCGTCAAGGATTATTGAATTCCAGTGGTCCTTATTCTGATGATATCCCGGGATAACGGATTTATATATATCACGCCAGAAAAAGGCATTTGACGGATCAACCTTTACATTAAGATTCAGATATCCGTCCTTCTCATATGTCCATAAAAAAGCCCTTTTATTTCCCTTATACCTGACGAGCTGCCAGTTCTCATCATGAAAAGGGGCATCCTGATAGGTGTCCGGGAAAGACAGGCCGTATTCCAATACTTCTTCTCTCGTCTTCATAATGATCCTGCCGTTTTTATTCTATATTACCATGTTTTGGTATTAAAAAAAATGCGGTTATATCTTTTTAAGACATAGCCGCATTTTAATCACCGGAGAGTATCAAACGAGCATTTTACCTGCTGCTTCCCCCAATGCGAAGGGGCCGGGTATCAAACCGTCTCCGCGTTTGTTCCCGAAATAGTCGACATCGAAGGTGATAGGCGTTCCATTAGGATTCTCAAAGCACTGCTGCGGTTCAAAGGCCATGCCCAGGGTATCCGTCGATATCATGTCATCCTTAAACCCGGAAAGCGCTTCAAAATCATGTTCACTTATGTTATGCTTTTCTTATCGCATCTTTATATGATCAGCATCTGCTGATCTCACAAAAGGGAGTTTTAGAGCATGTTTATTGTCAAGAACTTAGACGATTACAGAAAGCATCATTCAGACAGACTGTAAATATAATCCTCTACACCCCAAAGCAAAAAGCCGATCTCTCTTCCCCGGCGAACGTATCATGTCCTCTGTGTTTATTATCCGGTCTATATCAGGATCCAAAGGAATAGGCTGTTCAAGACATTCCGGATATATAATTATCCTGCAGATAAACGATCAGAACTTTACTGTTTCGGGTGCTGATGTAAATGAACTGAATGTTGCTGTTGCGTCCTCCAAATAGAATACCTCTGTATTTCCGTCATCCGCCGAATACATTCCCTGAAGTGACGGATAAGCATCAAGCATCGACTGTCTTGCTTCCCTTCTGTCATCCTCTACAAGCGTTGCAGACACTCTCAGCCATTCGGGACCCATGCATGCACATATCTCCACCTTCGGGTTGGCGTGGATCTGTTTTGAAACATCCTTGGATTTCCCGGTCTGTATGTACAGCCTGCCCTCATAGTTATGGATCGTACCGAAAGGCCTTACACGAGGCTGATCTCCATCCATCGTTGCAAGATAATACGTGCCTGCATCTTTTAAAAATTTCTCTACTCTTTCCATTTTCATATTCTTCCTTCCTGTTATGTATTGCCCTCTCACCTTCGTTCGGCGGCCAGTCTAAGTCATAAGGACTCCACCACTTCGTGGTTTCCACGCTACGCTTCGGTCCACTCAGGACAATCATCCACCGGATGATCTGCGACCCTCATGACGAATGTCTGGAACCATCCTGAATTTTAATAAAAGCTGTTCGTACTCCTGAGCCGTTGGCTGCCCCCCTGTCGGTGTCTTTTATCACATTTTATTTCGCGCAATATATGATGTCAAGTTCTATTTTCTTCACAAATTCCGTGTCTTCGTGTTATGTTTCATGGCAAACGCCCTGTTCGACCAGATATTTATCGTATTTCTGCCCTGGGAAACCTTCGGTCTGGGATTTGCGACATCGGTTTCCGATGTGAACGGTCGATTTTTGGGAAGGTCTGACATTTGAGCAGGTTTGCAAGGATCATATTCCGCAGATAAAGCACAAATTGGGCATATCAGGGGTTTTGACTGAGTGTTCTGCATGGTCGGTAAAAGCTGACAGGGATGAAGATGTTTCCGGAACACAAATTGATTTGTTGATAGACAGAAAAGATATGGTTGTATCTCTGTGCGAAATAAAATTTTCTGTAAAAGAATATGAGATCACAAAAGATTATGATATGAAACTTAGAAATAAAATCGGGACTTTTTCTGAGGTTACCAAATGCAGAAAATCAATTCAGCTTGTGATGATAACTACATATGGAGTGAAAAAAAGCACTCACACAAGTACTTGCTTTGTGTCAGTGCTCATAAACATATTTTATCTTTAATATTTTATATGCAGTACAGTCATACTTTCTGACTGTTAAATCCTTCACGCCCTTATCCGGGTAACACTCCTATTGCGCTGTCCTACAGCCCTCATCATGGCCTCATATCTCTTTGGAGTTGTATTCGGATCGGTTTCCGGACAATCATCATCGTATACTTCCGAAAGACGACCTTCCGCAAGAAGCTGATCCTGTTTTTTTCTTGCTGACTCAATCATATTTATCTGCTCTTGAGTAGGTTTTTGATCTTTATTTATTGTATATGTCACATCTGCCATAAAAATTTACTCCTTTCTATAAGCGTCCGCTTATATTATCATTATATGCAGCAATTTCGTATTTGTTAGCCAATCTTGCCGAGATAATTCGAATATCTGTTTTTTGAGTAAACGTATTCTCTCTATCACAATATACTACAAACAAAACATCATGGACCAACCCGATAGTATTATATCTCTCTTCATCATCACTGTGCTCTTCGTCCAAATATTCTATCCTAAGATCATCATTGAATACCAAGGCAGCAGTCTTGAAATCTATCCCATGTTTTGACAAGTTAGCCCTGTCTTTATCCTCGTCCCAAACAAATGAATAATCATTGGTTTGATAATACTTATCCGGCATAAAACATAACCTTCCACTACATTTTGTCTATATTTTGATTTTACTCTTAAATTTAACTATCTACAAGTGATTTCATATAATTGATTTGACTTATAGAATCAATCCGGCGATCAAGAATCACCCGGCGGTCACCATGACGACAATCACCATGCCTCCGGTCACCCCTGCGTCTTTCGCTCATGAACCCTCGACTGTCGATCTCCTTCCTGCTTCCGGCACTTAAGGAACCGTCCCTGCCTTCCTCCAGTTCTATAACGTACATTTCCTCATCTGAATTCTCCCAGTATGATTTCAGATTCTGCCCAAACAGGGGAAAATCATTCTATGAGTGGCAGATGGCCAAGAAAGGGATAAGCTATAAGAAGCGTCTTAAAGACAATATCGATACAGTCATTCCCCTGGTAGATTCATATGATGCATTCCTGGCAAAGATGAAGGACCTGGGATAACTATATCAAATCCGGGAAGTCTTCCACCTACTATGAGTCCCACCGGGCGGATCTTATGATCTATGAATCCGCAGCCTCATTCCTAAAGCGAAACAGTATATCCCCTGACGCAGATCCGGACACTTACCGGAATCAGGCAGCTACCCTTGAGGAGCAGCGTAACGTCCTTTATTCTGACCTGCAGGCTCTCCAGAAGGAGCGCAGGGAACTTGATACGGCAAAGCAAAACGTGGATATCATTATGAATGATACCCACGATAAAAGTACTGTCAAGAATAGAGAACGTGAATAGATCCTGTGATCACTCTTCCCCGATCTTCCACTTCAGCGACCCCGATATCGGTTCTCTGTCATCTTCCGTCATGACAAATCCCAGAGATTTACCTTCCTCCATAAAGAACAGGTTCGCACTTCCGGGTTCATCAAAGAGCAGAAAGTCATCATCCCAGAATATGAATGACTCTTCCTCCACATCATCAAAACCCATACACCAGAACATGGATCCCTGCTTAACAAGCTCGTTTATGAATTCTTCCCTGTCTATCTCATCTTCCAATTCTTCGTCATCCTCGATCATACTGTCATAGAACTGCGAGAAATACTCCCTAAGATACAGCTCATCCATGATGCTGAGGCTTGCCGAGGCAAACATCGGTACCTCGGAATAGTTCTCTTCCGTGTGTCCGTCAAGATCGAAGTAACCCGACTCCCTGACATCATACGCGTTCTGTTTAGCATGTTCTATGAAGATGAACAACAGATACTCGCCAAACTCATCATATGTGTATTCATATTCCGGATCCAGCAGTTCATCATACATCTTCTCAATCTTCTTGCCGATCTCTGAAAGCTGTGCCTCCCCAAGATCATGAAACGCATCATTCCCGGAATATGTATTAAGAAGATACTTTATGATTCCCTTTCCAAAATCACCTATGTCAAGGTGTTCCACCGCCCTGGTCACTCCAAAAGTCCGCAGAAACCCGGATGCCATCTCATTTGATATCACTCTT
>DPZM01000241.1 GCA_003535955.1 Lachnospiraceae bacterium
TGGGGAGGCGGGTCATCGACGGGGACGTAGGTGCCTTGAATGCGTTAAGGGATAAGCTTAGGGAGATTGCGGAAAGGAAGAAGGAACTCCTTAAGGAGGGAGGCTTCCCCGATGATTATCTTGAGCCTGTTTACGAATGCAGTGACTGTAAGGATACGGGATATATAGAGGGAAATAAATGCCATTGCCTTAAGCAGGCCATAACAGGGTATCTGTATGCCCAGTCTAATATTGAGAATGTTCTTAAGAAGGAGAACTTCGATACACTGACCTATGATGTTTACGACGATACCGAGCTGCCCCTTATGAGGAATATAATCGAGGGCTGCAAGGCCTATGTGCGTGACTTTGACACTACATATGAGAACCTGCTCTTTTACGGTGATGTGGGGGTTGGTAAGACCTTTCTCACCAATTGTATAGCGGGCGAGCTGCTTAAGCAGGGCCATTCGGTCATCTACTTTACAGCATTTCAATTATTTGATACACTTGCTAAGTATGCGTTCAGGCAGCAGGAAGTGAACGAGGATATAGGTCGTGTTCATGAGGATATCTTCGACTGTGACCTGCTCATCATCGATGATCTGGGAACCGAGATGACCAATTCTTTCGTGTTAAGCCAGCTCTTTCTTATCATAAATGAGCGTGATAACAGGATGAAACCTACTATCATTTCGACAAATCTGTCGATCGAGGACATTTCGGAACGTTATTCCGAGAGAACCTTCTCGAGGATTTACGGTAAATACAGGATGATCAAGCCCGCTATCAGGGACTTAAGGATCAAGTTAAAAAGAGCTTCAAGCAGAAAGTGAGGAAATAATGCCGGGTCGTGAAGAAAAACGTAACCTTGAATCAATACCCGTAGGGTCACTACGGATGATCCCTCTTGAGGGCTGTATCGATCTGGGACATAAGATCGATGAGTACCTTGTTAAGTGGAGGACAGAGAGGGAGAATGAACACAAGAATTCCCTGGCCTTTAAGGGTTACCAGAGGGATTCCTACATACTGGATGCCCAGATCAACCGCTTCGGTACGGGTGAGGCCAAGGGCGTGATCAATGAATCGGTCCGGGGTACCGACCTCTATATTCTGGTTGATATAACCAATTACTCCCTGACATATAAGCTGTGCGGCAATGAGAATCACATGTCTCCGGATGACCACTATCAGGACCTTAAGAGGATAATAGCGGCAGTGGGAGGCAAGGCAAGAAGGATCACGGTCATAATGCCCTTCCTGTATGAATCCCGCCAGCATAAGAGAAGCGCCAGGGAATCACTTGACTGTGCGCTGGCCCTTCAGGAAATGGTCAGGATGGGAGTTGATAACATAATCACCTTCGATGCTCACGATCCCAGGGTGCAGAACGCCATTCCCCTTTCGGGATTTGAGACGGTAACTCCCGCTTACCAGTTCGTCAAGGGACTTCTGGGAAGCGTTAATGACCTTAAGATAGATGCGGATCACATGATGATGATAAGCCCGGATGAAGGCGGTATGAGCCGTGCGATATACCTTGCCAACATGCTGGGTCTTGATATGGGTATGTTCTATAAAAGGCGTGACTATACCCAGATAGTCGACGGACGAAACCCCATCGTAAGCCATGAATTTCTGGGTACTTCGGTCGAAGGCAAGGATGTGCTGGTTGTCGATGACATGATATCATCGGGCGAGAGTGTCCTCGATGTGGCAAAACAGCTTAAGAAACGTAAGGCGAACAGGATATTTATAGCAGCTACATTCGGACTCTTCACCAAGGGACTGGATGATTTCGACAAGGCATACGAAGAAGGCCTGATCGATAAGGTCCTTACCACAAACCTTGTCTACCAGATGCCCGAGCTTCTTGAGAAGCCCTACTATGTAAGCTGTGATATGAGCAAATATATCGCCTATATTATCGATGCACTTAACCATGATACGTCGATCTCAGATCTGCTGAATCCGTTTGAGCGTATCCATAGCCTGGTAAATAAATATAATGCGGGGCAGGTAAACTGACTCTGGTCCAATAGGACGTCCGCTCCGTGTCATACGATTTCCACTCCGCTGGTTTACCTAAGAATACACTTAATCTTACGCAGAGTGAAGGACACGGAAATTTTGCAAGCAAACACTCAGGCCAAGGAACGCAGGTAAGATCCACTGCTTACGAAAACCTGCGACCGAGCTATGAGTGACGCGTTAGGCGAATTGCTCGGGCGCTTGGTTGTAGTAGCAGTTAGCTTACCGGAGTGGTGGCCGTTTGCGGCAAAATATTCCGTGGACTGAACGTAGTGGTGAGAGGAATATATGATAAAACTAGGAGAATATCAGAGACTTACAGTAGTCAAGATAGCCGATCACGGTGCGTATTTAGCTGAGGACAGGGAGGCCGGTGCAGACCGTATCCTCCTGCCGATCAGACAGGTTCCGGAAGGGACACGGGTCGGCAGTGAGATCGAAGTCTTCATATATAAGGACAGCAAGGACCGCCCGATAGCTACGGTGAACAGGCCGCTTATTACCCTTAATGAGGTAGCTCTTTTAAAGGTCAAGGAAGTCGGCAGGATCGGGGCCTTCATGGACTGGGGTCTTGAGAAGGACCTTCTTCTTCCCTTTAAGCAGCAGACAGGGAAGGTCCGCGCGGGTGATGAATGTCTGACGGCATTGTATATAGACAAGAGTTCAAGGCTCTGCCTTACCATGAATGTTTATGACTATCTGGCAACGGACCACAATTATAAGGTCGGGGACGAGGTCGAAGGCAGGGTGTATCTTATAAGCGATAACTTCGGCGCCTTTGTTGCGGTGGATGATGAGTATTCGGCCCTGATCCCTTCAAGGGAGATGTATGGCGATATCAGGGTCGGTAAGGTCTTAAAGGCCAGAGTCACCGAAGTCAGGGAGGACGGCAAGCTTACCTTGAGCATCCGGAAGAAGGCATACGAGCAGATGGATGAGGATGCAGAGAGGGTAATGAAGGTCTTAAATGACTTTGACGGTGTCCTTCCATTCAACGACAAGGCAAGCCCCGAAACGATAAAGCGTGAGTTCAATATGAGCAAGAATGAATTCAAGAGGGCGGTGGGCAGGCTGTATAAGGAACGAAGGATAGAAATAACGGATAAGAGCATACGCAGGCTCTAAGCCTTTACAAAACAGATAAAATGTTATAAAGTATTGGCGTTAGTAGAAGAAAGGAGAAAGAATATGAAAGTAACCAAGATTAAAGACGTAAACAAGTTTTTCGAAGTAATTGATTCATGCAAGGGTAAGGTTGAGCTGGTTACAGGCGAAGGCGACAGGCTGAACCTTAAGTCCAAGCTGTCACAGTATGTTTCACTTGCCAATATCTTCTCGGACGGAACCATCGAGGAGCTCGAGATCGTTGCATATGAGCCCGAGGATATCGACAAGCTTCTTAACTTTATGTGCAATTCATAAAATGAAGGAAGTAAAGAGAACAAACACTTTTTTTCTTATACTGGTGATACTGCATATCACAGCTTCGCTTGTGGTTTCGATGCTTGATAAGCAGGCAGTTAAATTAGGAACCTTTTCATCGCTTATGCTGACGCAGCTGCTGATACTGGTTCCTTCTTTTTTGTTTTTCTTAATATCCGGTTATGATATAGCGGAGTGGATACCCTTTAAGAAACTTAAGGCGGGAACGGTCGCACTGGTTATTGTATTTACCTTTCTCATCATGCCGCTTATCAGCTTTGTCAATGTTTTTTCCCAGCTCTTTACCGATAATACGGCGGTTGACCTGATAGGTGAAGTGGCTGATATGTCGCCCTTTATCACGGTTCTTATTGTGGGTTTTATAGGTCCTTTTTGTGAGGAATTCACATTCAGGGGTGTTATATACGGAGGCCTTAGGAAGTCAGGTTCCCTCTGCGCTGCCGCTGCGGTTACAGGGGCCTTTTTCGGCCTCATGCATCTTAACTTAAATCAGCTCTCCTATGCCCTTATCCTTGGCTTTGTCATTGCTCTTCTTGTGGAAGCAACCGGAAGCATATGGGCTTCGGTGACCGCTCATGTGACCGTGAATGCCTGGAACGTTATAATGATGCTTGCGATGGATAAGCTGTATTCTTCGATGGGTATAGACATATTTAAGGAAGCACAAGAGGCAGCCACGACAGATTTAAAGCTTAATATGATGGGGATGCTCATCATCGTATCCGTTTTTACGACCCTGCTGGCAGCCGGCGCATTTATAGGGCTAAGCTCCCATGAAGGAAGGATTGACCACGTAAAGACCATATTTAAGTCCGGGTCATGCGATACGGACAGTAGGGAAGAAGAGAAAAAACATGTGATCACTGTGTCCGGCTATCTGGCAGCCGGCCTGTGTGTCTTCGTTATTTTCTTCCTGGATAAGGTGCTTGGAAATATTGTAAAATAAAAAGGATCCGGCAGCTAAGCCGGATCCTGATTTTCTTTTAAACTGACACATCAAAGTTACCGCCGATGTCAGGGTTTACGGACTGCTCCATCAGTACCTTGGTCATGGTATCACCTAATTCCTGGAAGGTGTCCAGCTGTTTACTCAGCATTGCAACCCCGAAATCACCCATTACTTTGCTCTGCGACATAGCCATCGATAATGACGGTATATCGATCATAGGTGTAATTTCCATAGCTTCACCTCCATTTGAAACTATACTGCTCATGCTCCGACAGGAGTGTATAAACAGTATAGCACACATAGTCACATTTATCCACATTTGTGGCATAAAAATCATCCATAAAATCAACCAAAAATCAGTCGGTAAGCTTGTACATTTTAAACATATACCGATCGAACCTGAATTCCGATATATATTCAATGCCGTAACCCTTATCCTGGATCTCCTTTATCGCCGTATCGTAGTCCTCCGTTCCTTCAAAAGAGTCAAGGACCGCAACGAAGACCTCGCTGCCCGGAACCTCATTCGCCGCATTTACCGCATCATCAAGAGTTTCATAGTTGACAAGATCACCGTTATAGAAGGGAAGGCAACAGGCAAGTTCCTCGGATCCTTCCAAAGTGTAGAGAGAATCACCTTCGGACACATTTTGGTTAAGCCAGCCGGTAAGCTCCCTGACTCCCGGTGCGTATTCACTTGCATAGGCAATGTTGTAGGCGTTTGTTCCGATAACGATTTCAAGCATGACTATAAGGTAGGCGGCCCATTTCTTAAGTGTGGCGGCCTCTCTTGCAAAGAAGAGCCATATAAGTCCGAGAGCAAAGAAAAGGTAGCGGTCTACGAAGATATTGGCGGTCATGATCCTGCTTATGACGGTTCCGAATAGGAGAACGATATAGTAAAGGATAAAGCAGTAGATGATATAGAGATCACCCACTGTCTTGTTCTTCCTTACAAGAGCCCTTATAAAGAGAAGGCCGGTGAGAACGAGCAGTATTATGCTGAGCGGTGTGAAACCTGCCGTAAAGGGATACCTGCTGTATTTGATAAATACGGAAAGGGTAACCTCAGGCATTGAAAAATAACCGCTTACGCTCTTTAGCTGCTGCAGAGTCACTAACAGGCAGGGGAAGTAGAGGATGACAGTTGCTAAAAGGCAGATGAAAAAAGACCCGAGTCTTAATGGATGCTTCTCTTTATCCTCATCCTCCCTGTATCTGCTGCTCTCCACGCAGGCATAGATCAGAATGAACAAATAAGTAAGGCCTGCCGTAACAAAGGCAAAATGGTGGGAATAACCCGCAAGAACTGTCGATAAGGTAAGCATCATCCAGTTAAGGAACCGGGGACTGTTTACTGTTTCACCCGCAAAGATCCCGGCTGCTGTGGCAAACAGGAACCCCAGGCTGTACATCCTTATCTCAACCCCGTAGAAGAACATGTTGGGCATAACAATAATGGCAAGGATAAAGATGCAGGAGGTAAGTGTTCCGTATCTCTTTCTTACGATCGTGGCTCCCAGGATCATCGTAAGGATCATGGGTACGGCACTGGTCATCTTCATTACGGGAACACTGTAGCCGAAGAAATCGGTTGACAGCTTCAGAAGGATATTGTAAAGGGGAGGCAGGGTGTCGGCCATTGACCGTCTTATAACCTCCGGCATGTCGGCATTTACCAATGATGCGGTGAAGGCTTCATCCAGCCACACATTATAGTTAAAGGTAAGGGAAATATAGATAAAAGCTCCCAGGATAACAAGAAGCCAGGGGATGAGGATACCGGATATGTTTATATCCTTTTTTTCCTTCTCTCTTTTTTCTTTCGTCCCTTTTTCTTCTTTTTCCGAAGCCTTCGTATTTTTACCGTTTATTTCCACGGTGTCATTACCGGACAGCTCAAGGTAAACGATGTCGTCTTCGCTTTCTTCGGATTCCCTGTATACTTCATCGCTGTAGAGATCGTCATCGGATCCGCCTGATCTTTCAGATTCTTTTTCGCCTGATCCTTCTTTATGCTCTTCACCTTCGGTTTTATCATCTGATACAGATACAGCTTCTCCCTGTGATGCTTCGGGCGATCTGTCATCCGTCCGATCCGGCTCTTCTCCGGCATCTTCCGCATCCAGATCCTCGATATCTTCTTCTCTTATCATGTTATCGGGAGCATCTGTGATATCCCGCTTTTTCTTTTGGTTATTTTTACTCATCCTGCCCTCCGCTTAAGATATGATAAGATTGTAACCATTTTTCTTTTGATTTTCAAATGTTTGGGCAAATTTCACAAAAGATGTTACAGAAAAGTAACTTTACGCCTTTATTTTTTGGTAAGTTTGTATTAGAATAACTATATGTATGGGTAAAGGAGAAGGATTATGATTTCTAATCAGATTCTGCAGACCACGATAGACGGATTGAAGAATATCACGAAGATGGAACTGGGGGTAATAGATACCGAGGGCAAGATCTTAGCGGCAACATTCAGGGAGCCGACGGAGTTCAAGGTTGCTGCCGCCAATTTTACCGCATCGCCTGCGGACAGCCAGGAGATCCAGGGACATCAGTTCTTCAAGGTATATGATGAACTTCAGCTTGAGTATATAGTTGTTGCCCAGGGAGGATCGGAGAACGCATACACGGTTGGCAAGATAGCATCCTTCCAGATACAGAACCTGCTTGTGGCATATAAGGAGCGGTTTGACAAGGATAACTTTATCAAGAACCTGCTGCTTGACAACCTGCTTCTGGTTGATATTTACAACAGGTCGCAGAAGCTCAGGATCGAGACGGATGCGCGAAGGATCGCCATAGTTGCCGAGGCGGTAAACGATAAGGAGAATAATTCTCTCGAGGCCGTAAGGAGCTTCTTTGCGGGCCGCACCAAGGACTTCATCACAGCGGTTGATGAGGATAACATCATTATCATCCGTGACCTTGGACAGGGTGAGGATTATGAGGATGTTGCCAGGGCGGCGAATCAGATATACGATCTATTTGTTGCCAAGGGTCATAAGAACCTGCATGTGTCCTACGGAACCATCGTTGGAGAGATAAGAGAGGTGAGCCGGTCGTATAAGGAAGCCAAGATGGCCCTTGACGTAGGTAAGATCTTCTTCGATGAGAGAAGCGTCATCGCATACAGTGAGCTGGGTATAGGGCGATTGATCTATCAGCTTCCGATACCCTTGTGTAAGATGTTTATTAAGGAAATATTCGACGGCAAGTCTCCGGATGATTTCGATGAGGAGACGATCATGACCATTAACAAGTTCTTCGAGAACAGCCTTAATGTATCGGAGACCAGCCGTCAGCTCTATATACACAGGAATACGCTGGTTTACAGGCTTGATAAGCTCCAGAAGACAACCGGCCTTGATCTTAGGGTATTCGAAGATGCGATAACCTTCAAGATCGCTTTGATGGTTGTCAAATATATGAAATACATGGAGGATTTTGATTTCTAAATTGCTATTTGCGGGTATATGTATGTACAGGTATTTGACCGTGCTTGCACGAAGGAAAATACCTGCACATACATATGTATCCTGCGAAGCAGGAATCCCATCCGACATGAGTAATCCAGCACGAAGTGCGTTGAGCCTGCGAAGCAGGCGTGATTACGAATGGAAGGAGGGGATCCCGCAAATTCAGATTTTTTATTGTTTGGAGGGAGGGAGTATAAATGATCACACTTGAGAACGTCAGCAAGAGCTATACCAATGATGGTATGCCTGCACTTAATAATGTGAGCCTGCACATTGATAAGGGAGAATTCGTATTTATAGTAGGCGATTCGGGTTCGGGTAAGTCGACCATGATAAAGTTACTGCTCAGGGAGCTTACCCCCACGAGCGGCCGCATTATTGTCAATAATTTCGATCTGGCAAAGTTAAGGAGACGCAAGATTCCCAAGTACAGGAGAAATATCGGAGTCGTATTCCAGGATTTCCGTCTGCTAAAGGACCGCAACGTCTATGAGAACGTTGCCTTTGCCCAGCGTGTTATCGAGGTACCCACAAGACAGATCAAGAAGAATGTTCCCGCCATGTTATCTCTCGTGGGACTTCCCGAGAAGTACAGGAGCAAGACCAAGGAACTCTCCGGTGGTGAGCAGCAGAGGGTAGCACTGGCAAGGGCGCTTGTAAACAATCCGCCCATCCTGCTTGCGGACGAGCCGACAGGTAACCTCGATCCCAGGAATTCATGGGAAATAATGAAGCTCCTTGAGGAAATAAACCGCAGGGGTACTACGGTTGTTGTCGTTACCCATAACAGGGAGATCGTCAATGCAATGCGCAAGCGGGTTATAACGGTTAAGAAGGGTATCATAGTCAGTGACGAGGAGAAGGGTGAGTATATAGATGAAGATTAGTACTTTCGTTTTCACATTCAAACAGGGATTTAAGAACATTTTCAGGAATAAGATTTTTTCCCTTGCGACTATCGCAACTATAGCCGCCTGTATTTTCCTCTTTGGTGTTTTCTATTCGGTAGTTGAGAATGTAAGATATTCTATCGAAAAGGCCGAGACCAATGTGGCGGTAACGGTTTTCTTCGATGAGGATATCACCGAAGCAAGGATACAGGAGATCGGCGACATGATACGGTCCCGTCCGGAAGTGTCTTCCGTTGAATTCGTATCCGCTTCCGACGCCTGGGAAGCATTCAAGGTGGATTATCTGGGTGAATACGCGGACGGTTATGAAGGTGACAATCCACTTGAGGGAAGCGAGAACTACGAGATATATTTAAGGGATGTATCCAAACAGACCGAGCTGGTAAGATATCTCGAGACTGTACAGGGAGTCCGTGAGATTAATCACTCGGACGTTACGGCCAATATACTTACCCAGTTTAACAGGCTCTTAAGCTATGTTTCGCTTGGTATCATAGGCATACTGCTTGCGGTGTCGTTATTCCTTATCAGCAATACGGTTGCGATGGGTATCGCGGTCCGCAGGGAGGAGATCGGCATCATGAAGCTTATCGGTGCCACTGACTTCGTTGTAAGGTCACCCTTTCTGATAGAGGGTATCCTGCTTGGGATAATAGGAGCGGCTATCCCGCTTGTTGCAGTATATTTTATTTATAACAATATAATCATATATGCATCACAGCAGTTCGCGATCCTTAACGATCTGATGCAGTTTAAGACAGCCAGGGAGATATTCTCGGTACTTATACCGGTTGCCATTTTCCTTGGAATAGGACTTGGCTTCCTGGGAAGCCTTATCACAGTAAGGAAGCATTTGAGAGTATGAT
>DPZM01000030.1 GCA_003535955.1 Lachnospiraceae bacterium
GGTACAGCCCATGCCATAGGATATGCCAATGAGTCGGGAATCCCCTTTGCAAGACCCTTCATCAAGTATACGCCTACCTGGCCGCGTTCCTTTATGCCTACAGACCAGAGTCAACGTAATCTCATAGCAAAAATGAAGCTTATCCCGGTCGACAAGCTTATCCGCGGGAAGTCACTGCTTCTTATCGATGATTCGATAGTCCGGGGAACTCAGCTTCGCGAGACGACAGAATTCCTTTACAACAGCGGTGCCGGAGAAGTACATATACGTCCCGCCTGTCCACCCCTGCTTCACGGGTGCAGGTTCCTTAACTTCTCAAGATCCAATTCCGAGTATGACCTCATTACCCGTAGGATAATAAGGGAGCGGGAGGGTGATAATGTATCGGATGAGATACTTGCCGAATATGCTGATCCGGATTCCGATCTTTATAAGGAGATGATAGAAGAGATAAGGAAGCAGCTTAACTTTACATCCCTCCGTTTCCACCGTTTGGATGATATGGTACAATCGGTAGGTATTCCCAAGGAGAAGCTGTGTACCTATTGCTGGGACAGGCAGGGGGACTGCAGGAGCTGTTCTTCGTGTAACGGATGCAAGTGATGGATAAAAATATTGATATATGATTTAATTGAGGGAATAATTTGAAATTCATAAATAATTATTGAAAAATATAATATATATTCAAGAAATATAAGTATAAAATGCGATACATGACGTAAATATTCTGAAAAATATGTTGACATAACCATCATTATATGATAGTATTAAGTCAACAAAAAGATAAGGCTTCGGATTTATCAAGTCTAATGTGAACCGAATATGAAAATTGGAAAACTACCATCAAGGGTAAAGAAGGTCACAGTTAAACCTGACATAAGATAATGACGAAGATGTCTGAATAGAGAAAAGAGGTATGTTCCATTGATAGTGAGTCATTAGAGGGCCACGGTGAGGAAAAGAAAACCGTGGCCTTCGCTCTGTTTTCCGGTGGAAATGCCTGATAGATTGTGCTAGAATAGTCATATCAAATTAGTTGTGACTTTTTTTAAATAACAGTTCATTTCTAATTAATCGAGCCGATATATATTCTGACTGTTAAAACAGTGGGATCTGTCGTCGGGATTGATATGGAGAGGGAACATGAACAACAGAGTAGCAGTTGCCAAGGTTAGTGAATTCCAGCGCGAGAATCTTATAAGAGACATGGAGCAGCAGATATTAAGCATTGCCTCGAGGGTCTCGGGAAGGCGTATCACCACCAGTGACGATGAATGGTCCATAGCTCTTTGGGCGTTTAACAGTTCGATTGATTCTTATATTGAAGGCAAGGGCGATTATCTTTCTTATGCAAGGAAGCGTATAAAGAGTGCACTTGATGAATACAGGGAGGGCGAAAAGATGCGCACACAGGTAGAAATCCCATTTGCTCCCGATATGCTGATCGGCGATGGCAGGAACCTGGTACTTGAGATGGTATCGAGGGAGACGGAGATCGAGGAGGTAAGATCGGCTGAGGAAGAAGTTGTAAGGGCTGAGATTGCAGAACTTGGAGGAGTACTCAAGGATTACGGATTCTCTTTCTTTGATATGGCAGGCCATACGCCCAGGGGTGCGGCAAGGACTGAATGCAGCAAGATAATAACATATCTTAAGGCCAACAGGACTGTTCTTAATGCAGTAATAGATGAAGGTAAGGTTCCGGCGGGATTACTGAGTGCAAAAACAGGAGTAAGCCTTGGAACTATCAGTAAATATGATAAGTATATCTTGATGGCCGCAGTGGTTGCCGGTGGAGGTTTTCCGACAATCGCCGATTATATAAGATAAGACCAAAAACACCAGACTTGAAAGGAAGGCCTTGATATGAAAGCGTTGGTTTTGGAAATACGCGAAGATAAGGCCGCTATACTGACATCCGAAGGGCAGATAATAAAGGTAGACAACAAGGAGTACAGGGTTGGACAGGAGATAACCTTTAAAGGGCCCAGGGAAAAGATAGTGGATATGACAAGACATGTTAGGAAATGGGGAACTGTGATCGCAGCTGCCCTGTTTCTGTTTGTTACTTTGAGCTTGAGCTATGTAACGCTTAAGCCATATGGTGTTGTAAGCCTTGATGTTAATCCTTCCATTGAGTTTACCATCAACCGTTTTGACCGTGTGCTCAATGTCAGTGGTGTTAATGATGACGGCAAGGATATACTTGCATGCCTTAATGAAGACCGGCTTCTTTACAAGAATATCGAGCAGGCCATTGACATCACTATTGAAACCCTGAGGGCGGAAGGCTATCTTAAGGAGGAGAAGGACAATTATGTGGTAGTGGCTGCCAATACAAGTAAGGAGAGTCACACGGACATGCTTGTTGGCAAGCTCGATCAGTCGATATCACAAAAGGATAATATAGAAACCATAGCGATGAAGGCATCGGATGATGAGCTCCTGGCGGCAAGGGAATTAGGCACCACTGCCGGTAAGATGATGATCGTTGATAAGCTTGATGGTTCTTCAAAAGAGAAGATAGACAAGAGTAATTGGGTCAACAAGAGCGTTGCATCAATAGTCAGGGAATGTGATAAGAATAACTCCGCTAACCTGGCTGCATCGGCAGAGGGCCTTAAGAATACACCCAAGCCGACCGAGACTCCTTCAAACGCATTAAAGGCAAAAGCAAATATTAACAGTGGAAATAATAATGACACAGACGCTTACAGCGGTGAGAGCAGCAGAACGAATGACCCTGTTTCATCGCAGATAAACAGCAGATCACATAAGACACAGGCATCCTCGAAGGCATCTGTGACAAATAAGGATAAAAAGGATGCTTCGGAATCTACCGCCAAGACATCTGTACCTCCGAGTGCTCCGATGGCAAATGACAGCAGTTCGGGAACGGATGTAACAGCTGTGGGTACTTCTCAGGAACCGACACCGGCACCGACAACACCGGTACCGACGATGCCGGTACCTACAGATCCCGTGCCGACACCAGCGCCCACGTCGGTTCCTACACCGGATCCTGCAACAGTAACACCGGCACCTACTGCAGCGCCGGTTGCGCCTGAAGCTCCGGCTGTTCCCGCAGTGCCCGAGACCCCGGGTGTCCAGCCTGAAACACCTTCGGAACCTGCACAGCCTTCGACGCCATCGCAGCCATCCGAACCATCTCAGCCGTCCGAACCGTCGCAGCCATCCGAACCGTCATCGCCATCTTCACCGAGCGAGCCGGAAACAACGAGTCCTTCCGATAATGCTGCACCGGATCAGGTTCCGTCGACACAGCAGGAAATGCTTTCACAGGATGATGGAGAATAGAAAACGCTAAACTAAAAGGCCACGATTTTTCGTGGCCTTTTTGGTTTGGATATAACTTTTAAGAGTCAAGATCCGCTGTACAGCAGGGGCATTTTGTTGCCTTGATATTGATCTCAGACTGGCATTTGGGACAGATCTTTGTTGTCGGATCCGGCTCGGCATTCTTCTTCTTATTGAATTTGTTCATCGCCTTGATCACCGAGAAGATAACGAGAGCGATAAGAAGGAAGTTGATAATGGCTGTAATAAATGCGCCGTAATTGAAGGTGGCTGCTCCTTCACCCGTACCTAAAGCGATCGAAAGGTTGGAGAAGTCGAATCCTCCGGTAAGGATTGATATGAGCGGCATAATAATGTCATCAACAAGTGATGTTACGATCGCTGTGAAGGCGCCTCCGATGATCACACCGACTGCCATATCCATTACGTTCCCTTTGCTGATGAATTCCTTGAATTCCTTGATAAAACTCTTCATATTCCTACCTCTTTTCCACATTTATTCGCAATTCCTTGCGTTAAATAAAATTGTAGCACAACACTTATATTTAATACAAGACATCTGTGAAATATACTTCGCATGATATCGTACAACTTCTCTTAAAAAACAGAACATCCATGAGCGGAGAGGAATAAGAAAAAATTCTACTTGTTGTAATCCTCTCAGTGAATTATAATAAACAGGAATATTCGTAAAGATAGGAGCAATAAGATGTCTGAATTAGAGAAGGCAGTCCCGGAAGAGGCCGGGACAAATGAAGTCATATCAAGGAATTTTATAGAGAATGAGATAGATAAGGACTTGGCCGAGGGGCATTATAATACGGTTCATACCAGGTTTCCGCCTGAGCCCAACGGCTATCTTCACATAGGTCATGCCAAGTCGATCCTTTTGAATTACGGACTCGCCAAGGAGTATGGCGGTAAGTTTAATTTAAGGTTTGACGACACCAACCCTACCAAAGAAAAAACCGAATTCGTAGAATCAATAAAGGCAGATGTTGAATGGCTGGGAGCAAAGTTTGAGGACAGGCTTTTCTTCGCTTCGGATTATTTTGATCAGATGTATGAGGCTGCGGTAAAGCTTATTAAGAAGGGCAAGGCCTTTGTATGCGATCTAAGTGCCGATGAGATTAAGGAATACAGGGGAACATTTGAAACCCCGGGTAGGAACAGTCCCTACAGGGACCGCAGTATCGAGGAGAATCTTGAACTCTTCGAGAATATGAAGAACGGTAAGTATAAGGACGGGGAGAAGGTTCTCCGTGCCAAGATAGATATGGCAAGTCCCAACATAAACATGAGGGATCCGGTAATCTACCGTGTGGCTCATATGAGTCATCACAACACGGGCGATAAGTGGTGTGTATACCCCATGTATGATTTTGCCCACCCCATTGAGGACGCTATCGAGGGGATAACCCATTCGATATGTACACTCGAATTTGAGGACCACAGACCTCTTTATGACTGGGTAGTACGTGAACTTGAATATGAATATCCGCCAAGGCAGATTGAGTTTGCCAAGCTTTATCTTACCAATGTGGTTACCGGCAAGAGGTATATCAAGAAGCTGGTTGAAGAGAATATAGTAGACGGCTGGGATGATCCCAGGCTTGTATCCATAGCTGCTCTTAGGAGAAGGGGCTTCACACCGGAGTCTATTAAGATGTTCGTGGACCTTTGCGGTGTAAGCAAGAGCAATTCAAGTGTTGACTACGCCATGCTTGAATACTGTATCCGGGAGGATTTAAAGTGCAAGAGGTCACGTATCATGGCTGCACTTGACCCGGTGAAGCTTATAATCGATAATTATCCCGATGACCGGGTGGAGTATTTTACGGTTGCCAATAACCTTGAGAATGAGGCACTTGGCAGCAGGCAGGTGGCTTTTTCGAAGGAACTATATATAGACAGGGAAGACTTTATGATCGAGCCCCCGAAGAAGTATTTCAGACTTTTCCCGGGAAATGAAGTCCGCCTCATGAACGCTTATTTTGTCAAGTGTGTAAGCTATGAGACTGACGATGCAGGCAGGGTTAGAACGGTTCATTGTACGTATGATCCCGAAACCAAAAACGGTGAATGTTCCACAAGGAAGGTCAAGGGTACCATTCACTGGGTGAGCGCCGCTCATGCCGTGAAGGCCGAAGTAAGGCTGTATGAGAACCTTATCGATGAAGAGAAAGGGGTATACAATGAGGACGGATCGCTCAATTTAAACCCCAACTCGCGCACGATCCTTAAGGAATGCTATATAGAAGACAATATTAAGGGAGCCAAAGCTTATGACAGCTTCCAGTTTGTAAGACAGGGTTATTTCTGCGTTGATGCTAAGGACAGTAAGGATGATGCCCTTGTATTTAACAGGATCGTTTCGCTTAAGAGCTCTTTTAAGCTGCCGCAGCAGAAATAGGATAAAGGAGATAAAAAATGGCTAATATTCTATCGGGACTCGCCAATCTGGGACTTGCCGGGCTTGAGAATGCCAATCTGTATGAAAAAGAGGAGAAGAAGCCTGTTGAGAAGCCCAAGGAAGAACCGGCTCCGCCCAAGGAACATAATGAGCTTGATTATGTATTCGGTAAGAGTCATTCATGTCCTGTTTGCTATAACGACTTTAAGGCCCCTACCGTAAGGCAGAGTAAGCTTCGCAGCAAGGGTGCCGACACAGACCTGCGTCCCAGGTTTGCGGGAGTAGATCCTCTTAAATATGACGTTATTGTATGTCCCAAATGCGGATATGCCGCATTGGGAAGGTTTTTCGATTTTATCACTCCCCCCCAGGCCAAGCTTGTCAAGGAAGGGATCAGCAGGACTTTCCGTACCATCTATAACCCCAAGGAAGTATATACATATGATGAAGCCTTTACCAATTATCAGCTTGCCCTTGGCAATGCAGTTGTCAAGAAGGGTAAGGCCAGTGAGAAGGCTTATCTGTGTCTTAAGATGGCTTGGCTCCTTCGCGGTAAGATGGAAGCGTGGGATTCGGGATATGAGCCCTATCAGGGTGATTCTTATTCCGAGGATGTTGAGGAATTGAGGCAGGACGAACTTGAACTTTTAAACAATGCGGTGGAAGGCTTCATGAATGCCAGACAGACAGAGACTTTTCCCATGTGCGGCATGGATGAGAGTACCCTTGATTACATAATAGCGGTATCGGCCATGAAGATCGAAAAATATGATATAGTCAGCCAGATGCTCAATTCACTTCTGGCCAAGCCGGGCCTTAATTCAAGGATGAAGGATATGTGTATTGAACTTAAAGATAAACTGAAAGCTGTAGACAGATGAGGGGCGCCTGATGAAGTTTGTTAACCTTAGGGATAACGGGAAGCTTGCTTCCGAACAATTTGCAGATGAGTATAAGAATGGCCGCGGATTCGGATCCGTCACGATAGGCAGTGACCATCTCTTTATAAAGAAGGGTCTTAAGGCTTACTGCATTGCCTATAATGATGCCGACCGCATATTCAGAAGGGTGCGCCGGGTCAATGCACAGATGTGCTGCGACAATGGTGAACTGGAGCTTGAATATCTTGTTGTAAGTGCAGACGGCAGGGAGCTCATCGAAGCTGAGTTACCCGGCAAAAAGGCTGCACGGATGCTCATGGATGAGCTTAAAGGTACCGTGGAAGGTGTAGTATTTTGTGCACCATGAGCAGGGAAGAGATTTTTGATACTATAACAGAAGCATATGAGGGGTATTATAATATCGACAGGGATAATTGCGTGAAGCCCTTCGATGCGGTGGGGTACCTTTCCAATGAGGCACAGCAGTATTTTCTTGTTAAGGCTGCCCATATTGCCTCAGTCAACTCATATGAATATGTTTACTTTAAGAAATGCCTTAAGCTTGATGATGCGCTCCTGAAGGAGCTTGACGGGAAGGCCTGGGAAGACGGTATTTCAAAGGTTAAACCATCAGCAGATCACAAGAATACGGATGTTGCCCTTATAGTCATCGCCGATGAGGTCGAGGATGAAGTCGGGAACAGCATCGCTGAATACAAACATTCCAGGAATTATAAGTTAGGCTTATACGGTTTTTCCAACTACAGGTTGGTTGTAATTGAAGCCCCAAGCGGTCTTGTCCTCACAAACCGCCGGGGAAGGGATCTTAGGGACTTCATTGCACATACAATAAAAAAAGTGGGAAAAGGAGTGTGATAAAATGACGGCATTGTTCATCATTTTAGCTGCCATAGCAATTCTGGTCGTAGGATACATAACCTATGGTTCATGGCTTGCCAGGCAGTGGGGTATTGACCCTTCAAGAAAGACTCCTGCGATCGAGAAGGAGGACGGTGTTGACTATGTTGCAGCTCCGCCTGCAGTTCTTATGGGACATCATTTCTCGTCGATCGCAGGCGCAGGTCCCATAAACGGACCTATTCAGGCTTCTGTTTTCGGATGGTTTCCCGTCTTTGCGTGGTGTGTACTCGGAGGCATTTTCTTCGGCGGTTTACAGGATTTTGGTTCCCTGTTTGCTTCCATACGGCACGATGGAAAGTCACTGGGTGAGATCATCCATGACACAATGGGCAAGAGGGCTAAGAGGCTCTTCCTCGTATTTGCTCTTCTGGTGCTCATACTTGTTATAGCATCGTTTGTAAACGTTGTTGCGGGAACCTTCTTCACCGAGGAGGGTGGTTTCGGGGTTACCGGAAATCCCACAAACAACCAGACGACTGCCATGATATCGCTTCTGTTTATCGTGCTTGCTGTCGGCTACGGCTACATAACAAACAAGATGAACGTCAAGACGCTTCCCGCGTCGATAGGCGGTATAATCGGGATTGTTATCATTACCGTGATCGGTCTTAACTGCGGCTTCGTGATGAGCCGCACCGCATGGATCGTATTTATCGGTATTTATATTGTAATAGCGTCACTGGTGCCTGTATGGATCCTCTTACAGCCCCGTGATTACTTATCCAGCTTCCTTCTTTACGCTATGATGGCTCTTGCCGTTATCGGTATCATAAGCAACGCATTTACCGGTAATGCAACTTTTGCCATTCCTGCCGTTACGGGATGGAAGACCGGTATAGGAACCATGTTCCCGGCCCTGTTCATCACTGTGGCGTGCGGTGCCTGCTCAGGCTTCCACAGCCTTATATCAACAGGTACATCAAGTAAGCAGCTCCGTAATGAGAAGGATGCCAAGCCCATAGGTTACGGTTCGATGCTTATCGAGTCGGCTCTGGGTATCGTATCCCTTATTGCCGTAGGTATGGTGTTCCAGAAGTATCAGGACGGTGGCTTCGGTTCACCTTCGGCAGCCTTCGGTGGCGGTATTGCCATTATGTTCGGTGCGGAGGGTACGGGAATCTACAATACCATTTCAGCCCTTCTTACACTGGCTGTTTCGGTATTTGCGCTTACCTCACTTGATACCGGAACCAGGCTTTCAAGGTTTATGTTTACAGAGCTTTTCTTAAATGAAGATGAAGCGACATGGAAGGATGCCAAGGGAATCCGTAAGTGTTTTGCCCATCCCCTTTTCGGTACCATCTTCATGGTTGTTATAGGATGTGTACTTGGCGGACTTAAGCTTTCGGCCATATGGGCACTCTTCGGTGCAGCCAACCAGCTTCTTGCAGGTATCGCGCTTCTTGCGGTATGCGCATGGCTCGGTGAAGTGGGCAAGAACAATAAGATGTTCTTCTTCCCTATGATCTTCATGCTCTGCGCTACGCTTTCTTCTTTAGTGCTTACCATCTTTAAGAAGTTCGGTGCCATAGGTGCAGGTGAGGCTGTATGGGGCGACTACTTCCAGCTCGTATTTGCTATAGCAATGGCAGTTCTTGCGGTCATCCTGGTTGTTGAAGGTGTTCAGACCTTCAAGAAGCAGGCCGCAGACAAGGCTAAGGCATAATAAAAGATTTAAGAGATGTGTAATATGATAGAAGAGGAAGGCTTCAGCCTTCCTCTTCTTCTGTGGTAAAGTCATCAAATTCGAAATCCTCGGCGCTCTTATCTTCGTCCTTTACAAGACCGACGCCCTCGGCGGCTTCCTTGGCCTTCTCCTTCATCTCGGCCGTGGCCTCGGTTATCTTCTCCTTAAGGACCTCCTTGGTCTTCTCGGCCTTATCCTTAAGTTCTTCTGCAGTTTCCTTGATATTCTCGGTGTTAAGGGAGACATACTCGCGGTTGTCTATTTTCTCGAAAATATCGCCCGCTCCGTTCTCGTCAGGATCGTATTCTTCGTCCTTTTTATTTCCCAAAACATAATACACAGCTGCGCATGCTGCCGCCGCTACAGTTGTAAATGCCAAAAACTTACCGAATTTACCAGCCATTTTTTACCCCTTTCATATAAAAAAATTTCACAGTTATTGTACTAGAAAACGTAGGGATTGAAAAGAAAAAAATTTTAAATTATACTTTTTGATATGAAGAAGAGTATGTTTTTTACAATGTTATGTAAACTATCAACAGGTATATCGGCATTATGTAAACCGCTAGTCTGCCTGACATTATTGATCTTGTCCGTGCTGGCGCTTGCCGGCTGCGGGAAGGAGAAGAAGACCGAGATAGTCCTGACGACTGATTTTGAAGAGGGCGAGGTCTTCAGGATCGAGAATATGTCCTGCTACGAGCCCGAGGTCATGGTGTATCTTGTTAATTCGGAGAATCTTTATGACACGATATTCGGTGCGGACATATGGCAGATACCGATCGATGGAACCACGCTTGAGAATAAATACAAGGATACCATTCTCGCCCGGCTGGCACAGATAAAGGTTATGAACCTTATGGCGGCTGATCAGGATTTTAAGCTGAATGACGATGACGTATTAAGGGTCAAGTCAGCTGCGAGGGATTATTACGCATCGCTTAACCCTGTAGAGCGGGAGGTCATGAAGGTAGATGAGGATACCCTCTATAATATCTATTATGAGTTTGCGACGGCAGATAAGCTTTATCATGACATGACCGACAAGATAGAACCGGAAATAAGCGATGACGAGGCCAGGATCGTCACCGTAAGGGATATCCTCATTAAAACCTACAAACCCTCTGCGGCAGGCACGGTTTCCTATAACCGGGCCGAAAGGGATGAGGCCTATGAGAGGATACTGAACATAAAAAACAGGCTTGACGAGGGGGCTGATTTTGATGTGATCGCCGAATCCACCGAGAATGAGGATGAGCGTATAGAATACAGCTTCGGCAGGGGCGTGATGCCTGCAAGCTATGAGGAGGCTGCCTTTTCCCTGGTTGTGGGTGAGATAAGCGATATTGTTGAGACCGATTATGGTTATCACATCCTTAAGTGCATCACGGCATACGATCCGGAGGAAACCGACAAGAACCGTGAGATCATCATTAAGAAGAAGAAACAGGAAGCCTTCAACAAGATGTATGATGATTACCTGCAAAATATCAATTCCAACTTAAATGCTGACCTGTGGGACACGATAGCTTACGCAAAATCAGACGCAGTTACGACAACGACCTTCTTCGATGTTTATGATACCTATTTTATCCCGGTAACAGGAGCATCTTACGGTACCAAGGTACAGAACAGATAAACATTACTGAAAGGGACAAATGGTTATTAGCACTCATTTTAAGTGAGTGCTAATTTTTTCTTGACTTTTGTTTATCCTGCTATTACAATTGTTGTTAGCATAAGTGACGCATCGGTTCAGAACCAATGTGTCAGTAAATGTGACAATTTGGAATTTACAGAAAGAAGGAAGGAAAAATGGCAGTAAAGAAGGGTAATTTATCAATCAACAATGAGAATATCTTTACCATCATAAAGAAATGGGTGTATTCGGATCATGATATCTTTGTCCGTGAGATGATCTCAAACGGATGCGATGCGATCACCAAGCTTAAGAAGCTTGACATGATCGGCGAATATTCGTATCCGGATGATTTCGAGAATAAGATAAAGGTCATTGTTGATCCCGAGAAGAAGACGATGAAGTTTATCGATACCGGTATAGGTATGGATGAGGCAGAGGTAGAAGAATATATAACCCAGATAGCATTCTCGGGCGCGGCTGATTTTATAGAGAAGTATAAGGACAAGGCAACGGATGATCAGATCATCGGTCATTTCGGTCTGGGCTTCTATTCGGCATTCATGGTTGCCGATTCGGTACACATCGATACCCTGTCATATAAGAAGGATGCAAAGCCTGTGCATTGGGAGAGCGACGGCGGAACCGAGTATACGATAGAGGAGGGTAACAGGACTGAGGTCGGCACCGAGATAACCCTCTTCCTTAATGAGGACTGCCTTGAGTTCTGCAATGAGTACAGGGCCCGTGAGATAATCAAGAAGTACTGTTCATTCATGCCTGTTCCCATCTTCCTGGAGAAGGCGAATGCACCCGAGGAATACGAGACGATCGACGCGGCAGACAAGACCGATAAGGATATTGTTATAGAGGAGATCCACGAGGAAGCAAAGTTCGAGGAGAAGGAGAAAGAGGACGGCACCAAGGAGAAGGTGGAAGTAAGTCCGGCGAAGGAGAAGCTTAAGATAGTTAAGCGTCCCGTTGCTTTAAATGATACTCATCCGCTTTGGACCAAGCATCCCAATGACTGCACGAAGGAGGAATATCTTGACTTTTACAGGAAGGTATTCATGGATTACAAGGAGCCCCTTTTCTGGATCCACCTTAACATGGATTATCCCTTCAACTTAAAGGGTATCCTCTACTTCCCCAAGATCAACATGGAATATGAGTCAATAGAGGGAACCATTAAGCTGTA
>DPZM01000195.1 GCA_003535955.1 Lachnospiraceae bacterium
GAGTTGATATTAAGCAGGTACCGATAATAAAGGGAGATGCCAGATCAATATCGATCGCATCCGCATCGATAGTAGCCAAGGTCACAAGGGACAGGCTTATGGTTGAGTACGATAAAGAGTATCCTGAGTATGATCTTGCTTCCAATAAGGGTTACGGATCGGCAAAGCACATAGAAGCGATCAAGAAATACGGTCCGACGCCGATTCACAGAAGATCTTTTATAGGGAACTTTATCTGATATATAAAATGGGGGGAAGGGTATGGCGCTTGATCTGAACGCGATAAATGCATACCGGCAGGCAGGAGGCCCGGGAAGTCCTGCACTTTCACAGGCAGGCTCAGCCGGTGCTGTTAATAATGCCGCTAATCCTGCGGGTTCCCAGGCCGTACAGGCAGCTGCGATAGCGCCGGGGCAGGTTGTCGGCGGAGAAGTCATGAACGTTAAGAACGGTGAGGTTACCCTTCGCCTTGATAATAATGCAACACTCACGGCAAGCCTTGATCAGAACATGGACATAGCTGTCGGGCAGAAGCTCATGTTCCAGGTCACAAGCAACGGGGAGCAGACGACTCTTCATCCCCTGTATGCAAACCTTTCAAACAACTCTATGGCTAATGCAGCCCTGTCTGCAGCAGGGATGAGAGCAACAGCAGCCAATCTTGCCATGGTCACAAATATGCTTGATGAAGGCATGAACGTTAATTCACAGGCCTTACGGAATATGGCATATATTTTGGAGGCCAATCCGACGACAGATCCGGCAACTCTGGTACAGCTTAACAAGCTGGGACTTCCCATCAATGAACTTAATATAGAGCAGTATGAGAATTATATGAACTTCGAACACCAGATAATCAATGACGCGGCCGGATTAAGCGATGGGCTGAGTAACCTTTTGGGTTCGGGGAATGCTGCATCGGATGGAGCGGTTTTCGTAAATACAGACGCAGGCCGGATACTTACAGATGCCCAGCTGCAGCTAAACAATGATATATTGAGTCTTGTATCCGCGGGGGACAAGGACTGGGGAGCGATCCTTAACAATCCTTCGATAACCACTACTGCCGTGCAGTCAATTGAGATCGCGGCAAACGGACCTACCAATATTATAGCCGAGGTTCCCGAGGTTCCTGCTGTTGAGGTTGAGGATGTATGGGCCGTGACTCTCAATTCCGATTCCGAATCAAGTCCGGAAATGAATGCTTCTGTTAATATGGGTGAAACGGCTGTTTCACAGGACGGAAGTGCTCTTACAAGCGGAGGAAGCGCACCCGACGGGAGCAGGCAGCTCATGCAGGGACTTATGGATGATCTGAGTAAGCTCGGGATGCCGGCAGATGAGCTTAATAATATAACCAACGGTACATTGTCTGTTAATGATGTGATTGACTTTGTCAGGACAATGATCGATATGTCAAGAGCAGACAGGGGGTTGTCGGATTCACAGAAGGAGGCCCTGTCAAGGATCCTTAACAACAATGATTTCAAACAGCTGGTTGGTGATCAGCTGATGAAGCAGATGCTCCTTAATCCCTCGGATGTTTCCCGGGAAGGGGCTGTTGAAGAGCTCTACAAGCAGCTGGCCGAGCAGTCGCAGAAGGCCATTGAGATACTTAAGAATGCCGGTCAGGCCGGCAGCGATGTGATGAAGAGCGCACAGAATATTAATGATAATGTCAACTTCATGAACCAGCTTAACCAGATGGCGGCTTATGTGCAGCTTCCGATAAGAATGGCCCGGGAGAATGCCCATGGTGAGCTTTACGTTTATACCAAGAAGAAGAACCTGATGAACAAGGACGGCAATGTAAGCGCCTTCCTCCATCTTGATATGGATAATTTAGGCCCAATGGATGTTTATGTTGCCATGCAGAAAAATAAGGTCAATACCAATTTCTATTTTAATGATGAATCTGCCCTTGATCTGATAGAAGCCAATATCGGAATTCTTGATGCAAGATTACAGAAAAAAGGTTATAATATGTCCACGACCGTCACAATGAAGAGTCCAAATGAGCCTCAGAAAACGGTTGTTGGAGAAATGCTCAAGGAGAAGAGCAGCGGTCTTGTGGGAGGACCGATTAAATCCAGGCTGTCCTTTGATATAAGGGCATAGATGTAACGTAAGGTCTTATGGGATGTAAAGAAGCGGGGAGTATCTTGGATGGATGATAAGGATAAAAAGCCCAAGGTCAAACAGGCGATAGCCCTTGAATACGATCCGGGCGATGTGGCGCCCAAGGTCATTGCAAGCGGTCGTGGGGCCCTGGCGGAAAAGATCATAGAGAAGGCTAAGGAATCGGATGTACCCCTGCATCAGGACAGCAAGCTGGCAGGTACCTTAAGCAAGCTTGAGATCGGCGATTATATACCGCCCGAGCTCTATGAGGTTGTGGCAGAGATACTGGTATTTGTTGATGAAATGGAGAAGATGAAGGGTAAGGTATCCAAGATCAGATAGTAATGAACAAGCGGAGTGTCGGAAGTAAATATGAGGACATGGCCGTTTCCTTTCTTAGAGCCAACGGTGTTAAGATAATCGGGAGGAACTTCAGGTCAAGATTCGGCGAGATAGATATAGCAGGCCATGACGGGAGCTGCTATATTTTCTGTGAAGTAAAATACAGGAAGACAGGTGCCGCGGGTGATCCGGCCCTTGCGGTCGACCGCAGAAAGCAGTACAGGATATCCAGGGTTGCCGATTATTTCAGGGTTTACAGAAAGCTTAAGGACAGTGATAGTGTCCGGTTTGATGTGATCGCTATCCTTGATGATGAGATCACATGGTATAAGAATGCGTTCGAATATATTCCCAACTGAGAATGAGCCCCTAGTTAAGGGGCTCATCCACATATTCGCGTTTATTGTATTTTGCAAGTATCTGATTTATCTTTTCTGTCGGCGTGTGGACATTGGATAAGGCAACATCATGGTTCATGAAGTCGATTATGGAGGCTAAGAACTTGCTCATGTTGGCCTCTATATAATAGGCCCTGTTGTAGAGCTTGGGCGAGTGGTAATTCAGGTTGGTACATATTATCCTGTCAAAATAACACTTCTCATAAGCCTCATCGAACATTTCAAGCCCGTCCGTAAAGAGACCGAAGGTGCAGCATATGAATACCCTCTTGGCGTTCATTGCCTTAAGCTGTTTGGCGGTATCTATCATGCTCCCGCCGGAGGAAATGATGTCGTCTATGACTATAACGTCCTTACCGTCTATATTATCTCCCAGGAACTCGTGGGCCACGATGGGATTCTTGCCGTTTACGACCTTGGAGTAGTCCCTTCTCTTATAGAACATACCGGTGTCAACACCGAGGACACCTGCGAAGTATACAGCCCTTGGAAGGGCACCCTCATCGGGACAGATGACAACAAGGTTGTCCTTGTCGATGACAAGATCCTTCTCATAATGAAGGAGGGCCCTTATAAACTGATAGGGAGGCTGGAAATTATCGAAACCGCACAAAGGTGCCGAATTCTGGACACGGGGATCGTGGGCATCGAAGGTGACTATGTTTGTCACACCCATTTCGCTTAATTCTTCTATTGCATAGGCACAGTCAAGGGATTCGCGGCCGTACCGCTTGTGCTGCCGGCTCTCGTAAAGGAAAGGCATGATCACAGTGATCCTGTGGGCCTTGCCGGCCGCAGCCGCTATGATACGCTTGATATCCTGATATATATCATCGGGAGACATATGGTTGATGAAGCCGTTAATTGGATAGGTCAGGCTGTGGTTTACAACATCGGCGAGAATGTACAGGTCCTTACCGCGGATGGATTCATGGAATTCAGCCTTGCCTTCGCCCGACCCAAACCTGGGACATGCGCAGTCGGCAATAAAATCATCCGTTTTATATCCCTGAAAGGCGGGAGACCCCAGATGTTCCTGATTGACCTGCTTACGGAACTTGACAAGGTATTCATTAACCTGGCGTCCCACATCGGATATGCTGTCGTGGATCACAAGCTTAAGAGGGGCCACCTGCATTACATCTTCCAAATAATCTATATTGCTCATACACATCTCCGTTTTAAACTGAAATACGTTTAATTTATACCATTGAATATGTTGATAGTCAAGCCGTGAAGACAACAGAACCCTCACCGTGTCTTCATTGCTTGACATTGGAATTGCTTACATCTAAAATAATAAAAGTTGAATTACGAATAAATTACAGAAAGTGGAAGAATATGACGAAGATAAGAACAAGATTTGCTCCTTCTCCGACCGGAAGGATGCATGTGGGTAATTTGAGGACAGCATTATATGCATATCTTATTGCCAAGCATGAAGGTGGCGATTTCCTGCTAAGGATCGAGGATACGGACCAGGAGAGATATGTTGAAGGCGCGGTTGACATAATATACCGTACAATGAAGGATACGGGACTCATCCATGATGAGGGTCCGGACAAGGACGGCGGCGTAGGCCCCTATGTACAGAGTGAGCGTCAGGCATCGGGGATTTATCTTAAGTACGCCAGGCAGCTTATCGAAGAGAAGAAGGCCTATTACTGCTTCTGTGATAAGGCAAGGCTTGAGTCCCTTACTCAGGTGGTGGACGGTAAGGAGATAAGCGTATATGACAAGCACTGCCTGCATCTTTCACAGGAAGAGATAGATAATAATCTCGCACAGGGCAAGCCTTATGTAATAAGACAGAATAATCCGAATGAGGGGACAACAACCTTCCACGATGAGATATACGGGGATATAAGTGTTGACAATGCCGAGCTTGACGACATGATCCTGATCAAGTCGGACGGGTATCCCACCTACAATTTCGCCAACGTTATTGATGACCACCTTATGGGGATCACCCATGTCGTCAGGGGTAACGAATACTTATCGTCATCACCCAAATACAACAGGCTCTATGAGGCCTTCGGATGGGAAGT
>DPZM01000225.1:0-3288 GCA_003535955.1 Lachnospiraceae bacterium
GGCTTCCTGCAGTCACGACGGACGCCAAGTGTTTCCTCAAAGGATTCGTTGGTCCAGATGATCTTGCCCGAGTCGTCAAGAAGGGCATAGGGAACCTCCAGGTCCCTGAGCAGCTGGCGCTGGACCTGTCCGTATCTGGTTGCAAAATTAATGAAATCATTTAATACAAGGGTACGACTTCTGAAATAGAAGATCAGTGCAACTGTAACGTAAATGATAACGAAAACCGTGGTGACAAAGCCTGACCTGCGATCAACAAAATATATGCCAACATTAAATAGCACCAGCAATACGGAAAACAGTAAAGGCCACTGCACATAACCGCGCACCTGACCCTTAAACCCCATATTTTTGCTCATGATACTTCCTCATTTAACCGTAATAAACAACTATCTAAGTATACCATACTTACATAAACGGTCACAACCGCAACCCCTTGTGTAAAGGCCCCTCACAAACCACTAATCCTTGCGTCTATGAAAGCCGCTTCTTAAGCATCTCATACTCATCCTTGAGTTCTATGTAGGTATCCACATCCCCGCTCCCCGAATCGGGATGATAGATAAGGCACAGCTTTTTATATCTTAACGACAGATCATCGATCGTCTTGCAGCCCTTGAAATATCTGGTCGGGATACCTGCAACCTTGTCACTTCCCTTGTTCCCGCCTTTAGAATCACCTGCTGCCCTTGTATTCCTCTCACGCCTTCTCTTCTCCTGACGCTGTCTCTCTTCCTCGCGCCTTCTCTGCTCTTCCTCGGCCGATCTTCTCTCTTCTTCCTCCCACTGTTCTCTGTCTTTCTCTTCCCTGGCCCGTCTCTCTTCCTCTTCCCTCTTCTCTCTCTCTTCGCGCTCTCTCTTACGTCTTGCCTGCTGGGCCTGGCTCCTTCTGTTCTGGGTAGCCTCCTTCATCCTGTCTTCCATCTCGCGTTCTTTTCTGACGCTTATGGTATTCTTAAGCATCTCTATATCGCCGTTAAGAGCATTGATCCTCATCTCATACTCAAGCTTCGCTTTATTATTCTTATAATAATCATGATAGATCGCATCAAGCTTCTCTATTATCCCCTCAAGAATTGTCAGCTCATTCTCTGTCAGTTCTTCACGGCTTGCGATCTCCGTGATCTTGTACCTGTATTTGTCAAGTTCCTTTCTGATATCATCATTATCCTCCTGCCCGTCCGTATAATCAGGAACTACCTTCTTCCTTATCTCCCTGATAAGACCCGAAAAGGTGTCACCCGATTTATCAAGAGCATCGTCGAACTCATCCTTAAGAAGTCTTCCGTAATTCACAGTCCTCTTAACTATATGCCTCCAGTCGCTTCCCATGTCATGGCCTATACCGTCGCCGTTACCGTAGACGGGATACCGGCGCTTACTTGGTCCCATCGTCTTGTAGGCAGTATACGAGCACATGAAAAATGCGAAGCTCACGACATATATCATCACAAATACAACCGTGTTCTCCTGAAAGGCCATGCATTCAACCACGGTAAACATTGCCGAATAGAAAAATCCGTTGACTAAAATGACAAAGATATTCCTCGAACGGGAATGAAATGTGGCCGTCGCCTCCGCTATCATATACTTATAAGCCATACTCAGAAGACATATGATCGCGGACAGCCAGCCCCTGTTAAAGTCGATGATCACGGCAAGTGACAATCCGAACACAAATCCGTTAGTAACAAAGAGCATCGTGCGGATCGACGGATTGTTATTGGCCGCATTTAAGATAAGCTCATATAGTACAAATGCCGCAACAACCAGGATCACGGTCGTGGCAGGATTTAATTCCACTGCCTGTGCAAAACCTATGGCTGTTACAAACACCATGATTATGGAAATAATGTTATCAATCTTCTGCATTACCTGTTAACCCTGTTATTATCTCTTCCACGGACAATCCCTTCTCATTTGCGATCCGCGAAATATCATCATACTCCCATTTCTGTCTTTTGACACCGAATCCCTCGGAAGTCTTAAGCCTTATCCTACCGAAAGGAGTGTCCCTCTCCTCGATCTTTCTATCAAGGGTATATCTCCTGCTTAAGTACTCACGTACTCCCAGCGTTGTCGTGTGTTTGAAGATAAGCTTAAGTATCCTGTCCCGGTCTTTTTCCCTGCACATCACGTTAAGCTCGATACCGGGCCTTGATTTCTTCATGCCTGCCTGAACTGTATAAACATCAAGAGCTCCCTCACCGAGAAGGACCTCCATTGCATGTCCCATCATCTCGGGAGTCATATCGTCTACATTGCATTTATATTCAATCACCTTCTCCTCCTTATCACCCATATTCCCAAGGAAGACGCGCACACAGTTGGCCTGTTCAAGATCCTTCTTGCCCATTCCGTATCCTATTGCTCCTGTCCGCATTGCAGGCATAGGGCCAAAGTCCGACACAAAATGTTTAAGAAGAGCCGCTCCTGTCGGTGTACAGAGCTCACACTTTATATGGCCCTGATAAGCAGGGACTTCCCTCAGTATATAAGCCGTTGCGGGAGCAGGCACCGGAAGTATCCCGTGTGCGCAGTGAACATGACCGCTTCCCGTGTTTATCTCGGAAGAGAGCACCTTATCAGGCTTTAACATGTATATAAGAAGGCATACGGATACAACATCCATAACCGCATCCTTTGTTCCTACTTCATGGAAGTGTATGTCGGTCACCGGCCTGTCATGGGCATGTGATTCCGCCTCCGCAATCAGTTTATATACACTTACGGCATCCTGCTTAACCCTGTCGGGAACCTGTAAATCATTGATGAGGCGCTCGATGTCATGCATGGAACTGTGGGCATGACTGACCTCATGGTCGTGGTGATGATGATGTTCATGACTATGAGTATGTTCGTGATGATGGTCATCATGGTTGTAATCCCCATGATGGTGCTCTTCATGATGGTGATCCTCATGATGGTGTTCTTCATGATGGTGATCCCCTTCCTCATGACCGTCGACCATCACCTTCATATGTGTCCCTTTTATGCCACACTTTACCGAAGGCTCGGCAGTGCTTTTTACGCCCTCCAAGCCGGCATTGTTTATCATATCAAGAAATTCTGTCTTCTTATCATCGTCAAGAAGCTCGTAAAGGGCTGCAGTCAGCATATCCCCCGCAGCACCCATAGAACAGTCAAAGTACAATGTCTTCATGCCATTTCCCCTCATCTTCTGTTTATCATACTTGCCATGTATCCGGCTCCGAACCCGTTATCTATATTTACCACACTCACTCCCGCAGCGCATGAATTAAGCATGGACAGAAGGGCGGAAAGCCC
>DPZM01000225.1:3427-6622 GCA_003535955.1 Lachnospiraceae bacterium
GCTCCTTCCATGCCCGCGATCGCAATGATCACGTTTGCGCTCATTATCTCTTCCTTATGGGCCATGAGCCTGTGAATGCCTGCCACGCCCACATCATATAAACGGACCACCTCATTACCGAAAACCTCCGCCGTAAGGGCGGCCTCCTCGGCTACCGGAACATCGGATGTCCCTCCGGTCGCCACCACTATCTTACCCCTGCCGGCCGGTACGGGTATTTCCCCGACTATGGCGATCCGGGCATCCTCATGATAATCGATATCCATACCTGCCTTGAGTGATTCTGCCTTATCCTTATCGATCCTTGTGATCAGCACCGGTGTCTGGCCGTTTTTCACCAATGTCTCGGCGATCGATCTTATCTGGTCCGCACTCTTTCCGGCACCGTATATTACCTCGGCATTGCCCTGCCTAAGCTTCCTGTGCAGATCGACCTTGGCAAAATCAATATCCTCGAAGGGCTGCATCTTGAGCTTAAGCACCGCCTCATCAACAGACACGCTTCCGATGCTGACTTCTTCAAGCAATGATCTTATGTCTGTATTCACGGGTCCCTCCTTTCAAATATATATTGTGTCATAAGGAATCCACCATCTTCGATGGTTCCTCTCATAATAATTACCATACATCCGTGACATGTATATCTATACTGTACGACAGGCCTTCCTTTGATGACACCTTTATCACGGTGTCTCCGACTGCAAGCGGGATCACCGAACCGTCATCCCTTACTTCGCATATACTGCTATCCTCGCATTCGAACTTTATCCGGTGATTCAGAAGGTCTCGTCCTGTAAGTTCATGGATCGTGTTGTCGGAATACATACCCATCGGCCTTATCTTGATGATGTAGGGTTGGATCACCGACATATCATATTTCTCAGTCACGGGGTAGAAGCCCGTAAGCTCCTTGGCCTGTTTACCTGCGGACGGGAGCACGCATAAACATATCTCACGCCACAATCCGTCATAGCCCACGATCACCCGGGAAACACCGGGTACCTTAGGCGATATCCAGTTATCGTCATCAACCGACAGGATCTCGGGATCGTAGTCAATTATCGCTATATCGGAATTGTTTATATAATGCCTGCGCTTGTAATTATCCTGCCAGTAGTAGCCTATCTTGAAGGCACCGGTTCCCGCTGACTTGCTGTAAACAAGGCTGTCTGTGTTAAGCATCATGGGTGCCGCATCATCCGATGAATGCCTGTACTGAATGGACAGCTTAAGGTTTGAATTCTCTTCATCGGACCGGTCAGGTTCATAGGTGTACTCAAGGCTTAATGGAGCAAACCTTGTAGCCCATACTCCCCATCTCGATCCTCCGGCACCGGCATAGGCGTATCCGATCATCATCGGGTCACCCTCCTTTATATGTCCCAGTCCGTCAGCCATTATCGCACTGTTATGGCACCTTGCTATAACATTGGTATTAAGCTCCGATACCCTTTCGAAATGTATCCCGTCATTTGATTCAAAATAAAGAATACATGAATTATTCTTAAACCTCCGGTTCGTGGATACGGCCACGAACTTCCGGCTTTCCTCAATGTAAGCAACATCCCATGAATCGGAATCCCTGTACTTATAATCACTCGAATCCTTGGGCGTATCATTTCTTATTACCGCATAGCCTCTGAACTCAAGGTTGTTGGGCCAGTCCTCGTTTGTTATATCGGCTGTCCTTACCTCGGTTACCCTTATCCTGTCGGGAACTCCCGAGTAACCGTCCTTGGTGGAGTAAACATAGATCGTATCATCCACCACAACGAAGCTTGGCTCGCCCGAACCCCAGCCTATTTCAATACCGTCGTAATATATGATCGGCACGGGAGACCCTCCCCAGCCGTGTCCGTTCCATTTCTCGTAAGGTCCTGCCGGATCTATGCTCCTTGCGAGGAAAACACTGTTGCACAATCCCTTGGCCCTTCTGTTGATAGTTGCCGTATAACCCAGATAATAGAATCCGTCATAGTAAAAAACATCGGGATCGCAGGTTGAGAGGGCATCGGGAGAAGCCGGTGAAGGTGATATGGCAGCCTTCTCACCTGTCCAGGTTTTCCCGTCGTCATCCGAATGCCTGTAGGTTATCCAGTCGAATTCCCTTGAGCCGTCACCCGGTGCCGAGAACCAGGCATCTATGCTCCCGTCCTCATTTAGGATCATGGAAGGACCGTACCGGTAGTCCGGTAGACAGGTTGTTGACGGAGTAAATACATCCACTCCCTCGTCGGTCACGGTAAGCTTTATATGCTTATCGGCATATTCATTTACCGGCTCCTGCTCTTCCTCAGCGATCTCATTCTCGCTTATGACAGGTTCTTCTTCCTCATATGTTTCCGAAAGCTCTGCCTCATCTTCCACGGAACCGTTATCCTCTGTGTCCTCGGCGGTTTCCTCAGACATCGGCGCAGGAATGCTGTAATTGCCTGCATCATATACTCCGGGATAACAGCCTGCCATACCCATTGTCATGGCGACAGCCAGAATGACCGCACCCGTTTTGTTTAATCTGTTTTTTCTGACTTTGACCATTTTCGTTCCACCTCGAATAATATGTAATGGTTCATCCTATTCCTGTGATACGTTAACATCTATACTGTATGAAAGCCCGCCCCCGCTCCTGACCGTTACGGAGGCATCGCCCGCCGATACGGGATTTATCGTTCCGTCCGGATGAACCTTAATGACCGAGGTATCAGATGAAGTAAAGCTTACTCCGTATCCGACTATCTGGGTATTGGTAAGCTCACGTACATCATAACTTCCGAAGATACCCATGGGACGTACCTTTATCACATGAGGTTCCTTTAGCTTTATTTCGTACTTATCGCAGATGGGATAAAAGCCCCTGAGTGTAAAGGCCGATTCCCCTTCGCCGAATACGCATACACAGATGTCACGCCTTAAGCCTTCGTATTCAATGCTTACTATGGACATTCCCGTTCCTATCGGAGTAAGGCGTCCCTTGTCCGAAAGCTCAAGGACAGTATCATCATATTTCTCTATATTAATATTTCCTGCATCAATACTGCGCTCGTTCCTGTAATTGTCCCTTACGTAGTATTTTATATCAAAATCACCCGAAGCAACAGTCCCTGTGTACTTAAGCATGTCTGTCCGAAGCATCAGGGGGCTTCCTGCTCCCTTTACCGCATATTCTATGGGCTGCTTAAGGTTTTCTTTCCCGTC
>DPZM01000131.1:0-6430 GCA_003535955.1 Lachnospiraceae bacterium
CTATTGTCAGCATCTTCTCCATCTTGTAGGAATTATTCCCGGACTTTAAGGTCTCGGCCAAAATATGGTTCATCTCGTTTCGGTATGGCTTAAGTCCGTCATTTACGGGTTTAAGACGTATCTCGCTTGCAGTCTTTCTCTTATCTTCGCTGTGCTTATAAAAACAGAACTGCCATCTTATGTTCTCACCGAATGAATTTAAGAACTCCATATGTGCCTTGAAGATATTTGACTGTTCTTCATAAGGTACTATCGAGAAATTGACATCACTTAAGGGGTATGTCTTTGTAAAGGTGCCGGGTTCTGTTTCTATAATCCCATTCTCCATGATCCCCCTTATGGGAACGGAGTCCTTGGAATTTTTCGGAAGCCTGTAGATCTTTGCGACCTTTTTTAGAAAATACATCCCTTTTGTTGTTCTTTGGTCTGTTTTTTTCTTTTTTGAAAATAATCCTTCCATCTCCTTCACCTGTATACCCTGTATGTTTTGCTGTATTTTACAGAATGTTTCATTTTCTCGTATTTCTTCCGATTTCTTCCCGACATTTGTGAGAGCATCTTCTTCTCAGCTTCATCATCCATCTTTTTAAGCTCTTTTTTATATGGATTTTCGATGATCGTCTTTCTCTTTGCCGGTGTAAGTATATACAGATATAAAAGCCTTAGGATCAGCGTCTCAAAGTAGCACCCGTCAAGTTTTACAAAACCGCATGCTGCCACAGGAAGTGCTAAGATGAGCCCTATAAGTATCTTATTATCCGTTGTCGTCGGAAGAAGTATGGCTATCGGAACACTGTAGATCAAAGATATGCCGATGCATACTACCTGTCTTGTATCAAATGGTCCTATATTGCTTATGGAATATTCCCTTATGTCTTTGCTTGCTTCAACCTGTATGGCCATACTCAGACTCCCAATGAATCGTTTATTATCTCACTTGCTTTTGACATGATCATGATAACTGCAACCTGTGATGCTATGCATAAAGCTATGTTCATCATAATCTGTATCGCACTCCCGCCTGTAAAATACTTGCTAATGCTGTCCTTGAACAGTATGTCTGCAACCCTCAGTATTATGAAGATAGTCGCAAGCCTAAGGTATCTGCCGAAGAATTTTTTTAGATAGCGAAATCCCGGGGATCTTAAGCCTTCCTGATAAATATCCGTAACTGCAAACGGGACAAAGAAACGGGTAAGGAAGATCTCAAGGCATATCGTAAGATACATGACAACTGCCACAACCTGTGTTACAAAGCTTAAGACAAACGGGAGGATCAATTGGATCACCGCCTGACAATTCCAGAAAAAGTGCCCTGTCTTTGCTCCTGTTAACGTCTGAAGGATCTCTTCACACTGTTCATCGGTCAGTTGTTCAAGCGGTGGCTGGGCGATACCCACAGCAGCAGTAAATATCTCAAGCCCCAAATTTACTATGATCTCTAAGATAGATGGGAGATTGATTATCAGAACCCCTACTATACCGATCTCCACCACTATCTGAAATGCTGCATCCAAAGGCTCCCGCCCTTGCTGGATATTCTTAAAATAGTTACCCATCGCCACTGCTATAAGCCAGAAAGATGCAATTATACTGAATATGTTGTATGTCTTCTTTAAATGCGCATCTTCAGCATATACACCCTGATCCGTGCTTTCGGCAAACATAACCAATAATGTAAATTCTTTTCCGGTCTTCCTTATCTCGGTAATGGAATATGAGGCAGTCTGAGCCATCATCTTAAGCATCATCTTTGGATATTCATTGTTTTCTTCACCGTCAAGCATCTTTTCATCAATGACATCCATAACACCTTCCGCCACCGGCTCCGCTATCGTCTTTGCAGCACCAATGCCTAGTTTTGTACCAAGCTTTGCAAGACCCTTCACTCCACCCTCTACAATTCTCGAAATGACCGAAGGGTTCCCTTCCTGCCGACCTTCGTTTATATCAGAAGCATAAACATGACTGATGCTTAACAGTGAAACTGCCAGGGTAACAGTTATGAATGCAATGATCTTTTTGTTCCTGAACATGTATGTTTCCTGCTCCTAGATAGTCGTTTCAAGGTTTGCCGCAAGATCGGGTGCGGCATTTGTCAAGATCATTGATAAGGCAAATAACGTGATCCCGGCAATGATCATACCCGCTGCCCTGCTTTGGGCCGGTCCGTCACTGTCTGAATGGGCATTTGCCCACTTTATAAGTCCAAGAACGAAGAACATGATACCCGACGCTATAATAAGCTTTGCAATTATCTTTATTGCCATCTCCATAAGAGACTTTGCATCTGCACTTGCAAAGCATGTCATCAATGTCATCCCTGATGCACCAGCCGCTGTCATCAATGGCAACAGGATCCGCAATAACTTAAGTTTCCGTTCATTTAACGATAAAATCATTTCATTTCCTCGCTTTCTTATATACCCGCCGCAGCGGAATTAATGGTTACATTATCCTTATGCACATAATTTAGAAAAAAAACTCATTTTTTCTCATGTCATCATATATACCCATTCATCCATGGGATACGGTTCTATGTTTATCCTGCTCTCTATTGCTTCCTGTATGGCGGTATCATCCATATCCGCTATCTCTTTTGGTGTGAGCTTTTCTTTATTTTTTCCTTTTACGGCAGTTGTGAGCATGTCTGCGACCGCATCCATCTGCTGCTGGTTTATGGCATCCTCTTCCTCCTCCCGCTGTTTTCTCTGTTCTTTTATCCTCTCCCTTTCTTTGTTTCCTGCTTCTGCGTTGCTTATGCTCTCATCCTTTCCTGCGGCATTTTCACTTTTAAAAAGCTTTTTCCTTCTCTCCTGCCTTACCCTGTCAAGATTCTCATAACCGTCTGTAAGATTCAGCCGTTCATGGAAGGGGATATTTGATATGATCTCCCCTACTTCTTCCGGCGGCTTTATCTCATACATCCCCCGTCTTGTTTTTGCATACTCATACATGGGGTGCATCTTGACATCATATTTTTCACCGTAATAAGGCCTTTCTGCCCTTACTAACACAAGGCATTCATCATCCTTCATCATCGAGAGGAGATCGGGAGTTATAAGGTCATATGATGACAGGTTTATCCCGAAGCTTTCCCCCTGTTTTCCATTAAAGTTAAGGTTCTGGACCCTGGTTGTCTTCTTTCCGCCGGTCTCACAGAGCCACTTGATCGTCTCGTTATCGGAAGAACCTAAGAACAGCTTTACATCACAGTTGCCTGCAATGGTGTTCCAGTCATCCTTATACATCTTCTGAAGCTGGGTTATGGCCTGAAGGATTATGAACATCGAAATGTTGTATTTTCTTACCGTTGAAAGCCTTTTATCAAGATTCGGGATAGCACTCATGTTGGCAAACTCATCCCCTAAGAGCCTTACATGATTGGGACATGACTCCCCGACCGGCTCGATCTTTATTCTTGCGAGGTCCTTAATGAACTCATCCCTTAATTTTACAGACCCCCTCCAGCCCACAAGCTCATTCGTCGAAGTCGTAAATACCTTATATAAGTGCCTGTCATTGTCATACTTAACATGGATGCCCTTTCTTATCTCACTTACAAAACGTTCTATCTCAGCCTTTGCGCGCTCGCTGTCATCTTTATTTGCCGCCTGTCCAACCTTAAGGGTGATACCGTTACGGATCTTACACTGCCAGCCATAAAAGGAGCGCGTCTCACAATACCTGTAAAGCGACATGAAAAGCTGCGTATATAGCATGGATACAACAAAATTGAACGTATCATCTGCAGTGGGGATGATGACAAACAGGATCTGCCTTGTATCCGCAAACTTATCAAGATCAAGGTTGTCGGTAGAAGTAAGGTATTTAATATCTGAAAGCTCAAAGATCTGAAGCCTTGCCTTTACAGAGATCAGTATGCTCTTAAGAGTTTTTCCGGCACCAAGCTTAAAACCTTTATACTGTTTTACGGCAAGGTTTTCAGGATCATCCTTTTCAAGGTTTTCAAACATCTGGTCAAGCACGGATTTCTTCGATGAGTTGTTCTCATCGATCTCCGCGCATGATATAAGGAACAAAAGATTTGAAAAAGTCTGCGCTTCCTTTGGCTGTGTATGCCACAGATACAGCATGAGCGCGGAAATAAGAAGAGTCTCTGCTTTTGGCCAGAAGGGATCCCCGCCTTTTTGTTCCGGCGGAGTGGTGTTTTCCATTATCGTATTGGTTATTATGAAGACATCCTTCTCTTCGACTATATAGTGAAAGGGGTTATATCTGCAGCCCTGGTATACGTTTGTTAAGTTAAATACCTTTACTTCATACCCCATATCTGCAAGATACTGGGCATAATCCCTGTAAAGTTCCCCCGAAGGATCCGTAATGATATTGCAACAGTTGGCGCTTAAGATATTTGGGGCCGCAAAATTCCTTGATTTACCTGAACCGGAGCCACCTATCGCAAGAGTATTGCAGTTTCTCTTGCACTTTATGCCGTCCATTGAAAGCCGCATTTCCTTTGACAGGATAACGTTGTCATATCCGTTTATGCTCTCTTCCCCAAACGGCGAACACCGCTTCATGCAGTATTCCTTGTATTCCTTAAGCTTCATCCAGTGGGCATCACCGTTTACGGTATCCGGATTATCATGCTTCTTTAAAAGATGCGTTGTATAATACATCCCGGCAAAACAGAGCCCTAAGACAGAAAGGATTACTATCATAAGTATATCTTTGCCGCTTACATTCCCGAATATCTCAAAAGGATGTATAAAGACATAGGAAAAAGCGTTATTAAGCGCTTCTCCCATTGGCATCCTTTTATATATGTTCCTTATCGCCAGGTAATGAAGGGCCACAATGATAATATATATGTATCCTATTGTCCCTACGATAAGGTATCCTATCAGACTATTTCTTTTTTTCTTTTCTTTAACGGTTTCCGATACCATATCTACCTTGCTTCTTCCCTGTCATTGCTTAATTCCCGCATTCTTGCTTCATGTGTATATGCTTCATGCATGCTTATGGCTTCCGGCACATCCTCATAATTGCTCTTATCAAGCCCGGCTTCATCAAGCATGGAGTTTATGGCAAGGATTAACGAAGGGTCATAGCCATCTGGTATTGTCCCGTTTATGCAGGATTTAAGTATGCCTGATGCTTCTTCTTTATATACTTCAAACTTATCCTCTCCATTTATGGCATCCTGCAATTCTTCAAAACATCTTTCCCTTATGGCTTCATCTATGATATCCGCCATTTCCCTCTCTCTTGTTGCAGCAATATACTCATCCCGTCCTACTTCAGGCTGTAAGGATTCTATATTTCTCTTATTTGACCCAAGATGAGCGCTTAACTCTTTTGCGCTTGTAAGGACTGTCTTTGACTGGATCCTCCTTAATGCCAAGAGGAGGCGTTCTTCATACATATCATCTTCCTTACGGCATCTGTATCTTTCCTGCGGGTGCATATATGCATCAGAACGCTTGCCGTCCCGTATTGTTGAAGAAAACATGGTAAATCCATCAGGGTTTATCTCGATATAGTGTTTTATGCGTCCTTCGTTTGCCCCAACTACATAAACCGTGTTTCCGTTATTAGTGTTAAGTTCTATCATCTCCTTGACATCAAGCTCGGCATTTAGATGATCGACTATCTTATTCCCGTTATATCCATAGAGGGATATCATAGTCTGAAGATATATCCTGCATAAATCTCTGCCGTGCTTTTCATCTGTCAGTACCTTACTGTCACGTACTGTCAAGTCAAACTTGACAGTGCCATCCTCATCCATCCCCTCTTCCTCATGGATAAGATATCCCGCCGATATCTCCCTGCATCTTTCAAGCATGAGCTCTTTTTCATAGTAGTTAAGGCCTTTTATCGTAAGAAGGTCCTTATCCTTTATCCTGTCATTTGATGCTATCCTTTCCTCAGCTTCTATTCCGTCAAGCGTAAATCTGTAGCTTAAAGCCTGATCAAGTGCCTTAAGCCGCAGTTCCTCCACCATGTACTGGTCGTTAAGGTCATAGAGGATGTAGACACTCTCATCCGGCGTGCCGTCAGTGTTTAACCGCGCCTCAACAAATGGGATCCCATATTCTGAAAGGAGTTTTATGAAATTAAGATAGGACCGGTCAGTACTGTCAATATCTCCAAGCTTGTATATGCCTGTCATCTTTGGTCCAAAGGATTCAAGTATGGAAACCGCCTCTTTAGTACCGCCTTTTCTTTTCAATACCGTGATAAGATTCCTGTGAAAACTCTCAAGGGCTTTATTGTCATACTCTTTTTGTATATCTTCCATCTCTTAGTCCGGGAAAACCCGCCTCCATATATTTAATGCAAGTTTCCTTGCCTTTTTTTCAGAAAAAAAGACCGTCATTCTACAGTCTGAGCTGCCGTTTTACGGCAGCTCTTTTTGTTCACAGAAAAAACACAGAATTATGAAATTTGCGTCACAAAT
>DPZM01000131.1:6510-6795 GCA_003535955.1 Lachnospiraceae bacterium
CGTTGCGGAGGAGGTGCTTGACCAATATCGCAAACGATCCTTACATTTTTTTTAAGGAGGCGTGACAGATCATGGGAAGGACAGCAGGATTTGTGACAGGAAAGAAAAAGAGGTTTGCTTGCGGACTGTTGGCGGCCGGAGTGCTGGCGGCGATTACGGTGCTTATGCCGGCTGCGGTTTTTGCGGACGAAGCAGATACGAACAGCCAGACAGAGGCGGTAAGTCAGGCAGGTGAGGTGGTCTTTAGCACAGACTACCCCGGGGTTACGGTAAAGCCAGGCGGAG
>DPZM01000206.1 GCA_003535955.1 Lachnospiraceae bacterium
ATGCTTAAGAGTAATGACAGGATCAGAAGAAAATGGCAGGACAGATACCGCTATATCCTTGTAGATGAATTTCAGGATATAGACTTAAGACAATACGAGGTTCTTAAGCTTCTTTCGGGTGATAGGGCAAATGTTTTCTGTGTAGGGGATGATGACCAGTCAATCTATTCTTTCAGGGGAGCTGCTCCCGAAGTCATGAAATGCTTTACTGCCGATTACGGGAATGTATCCGAAGTCAGGTTAAACATTAATTACAGGTGTCCCTTTCAGGTGATAAAGCATGCAGGTAAACTTATTGCCCATAATTCCGGAAGATTTGATAAAGACCAAAGGAGTATCGCTACAGAGCAGACACCGTGCATCATACACAGGTGTTTTGTAAATACTGCGGATGAGGCAGGGTTTTGTGCCGGAATGATCGGGCATATCATGGAACATTCAAAGGGGAACAAGGTCGGACCGGCCATCGGTGTTCTCTACAGGATGTCAAGGAGCGGGGATGTGCTTGAAGAAGTACTGAAAAACAGAGGGATACCTTACAGGAGAAAGGACAAAAGGACCGGCTTCTATGAAAGAGAGTGGGTGAAGGATATAATATCGTATCTTAAGCTTGCTCTATCTGACAGCAGGGAGGATATGTTTCGTATACTCAACCGCCCGGCAAGGGGACTTCCACGGGATTGTATCGGACTTGATACTGACATGCGCTCACATATGCTTGGATATTTTAAGGATGACGACTACAGGGGACGGATCACGAAACTGCTTGGGGATATTGACTTTATCAGGGGAATGACCTGTTTTGGCGCAGTTAATTACATTTTAAAAGGAGTGGGCCTTCTTGATCATATTAAGGACGAATACATGATCAACCTGGCAGGAACCGATCAGGATGAGCTGATCACTGAGATACTTGAGAGGGCAAGGGCACATAAGGGCATAAAGGAATGGCTTAAGTGCATAGAAGCCTGTGGGGAAGAAACCGGGAGTGTTCTCACTGATGAGAATGGCGAAATAACCGGTTCGTGTATTGCAGAGCTGTCAACCATACATTCGGCCAAGGGACTTGAGTATGACAATGTTTTTATGATAGGCTTGCAGGAAGGGGTATTCCCTCTGAAAAAGTGCGACGATATTAAGCTGCTTGAAGAGGAAAGACGACTGTTCTATGTGGGAATGACAAGGTGCCGTAAAAATCTTTTTCTAACGGGAATACAGAGAGATGAATACGGAAAGAGGGAATCAAGATTTGTAAAAGAAGCAGGGATTTGCGATGAAACCATGGAAGTGGCGGCTTCATTATGATATAATGACTTAATTAAATTAATTCAGGAAGAGTGAAATGAAAGACAAGGATATCATATCAGGCAAGGCTTATCCATACGGAACATTTGCCACCGGCGAAGGCATACAGTTCTGTGTGGCATATAGGGACGACATAAATCTAAACCTTAAGATATACAGTAATGAAGGCAGGACGCTCTACAGCATTAACATGAACGACTATAAAGCAGACGGAAGTGTACGGTCGGTCTTTATTAAGGGGCTTAAGGCATCGGAAGTAACATATGCCTATTATAATGAAGGAGAACCGGTAAGGGATCCTTATACAATGCGCCTTAAGTCAAAACGCAGGTGGGGAGACCATAAGGGAAGCATTAAGCAGGAAATGGCAATGCCTTATGACCCTGAATACGATTGGGAGGGGGATAAGCCGTTAAAGCTTCCGTATAGTGATGTTGTAGGCTACATGCTCCATGTCAGGGGCTTTACAAGGCATTCATCATCGGGAGTTACGGGTAAGGGGACCTTCCTTGGCATCATTGAGAAGATATCCTATCTTAAGGAACTTGGGATAACCCAGGTGGAACTTATGCCCGCTTATGACTTTAACGAATGCGATAAGATAAAGAATTACAGATCCGGTTCTGTGGATGAAGCGGGTAATTACATTGAGGATGAATACAGGATCAATTACTGGGGTTTTAAGAAGGGTTCCTATTTTGTACCAAAGCCGCAGTACACTTACTCCTCTGACTCTGTTACCGAATTCAAGGATCTTGTCAAGGCCCTTCATAAGGCCGGGATAGAGCTTATCATGCAGTTCTATTTCCCGCATGAGGTGAACCGCAACCTTATTGCCAACTGTTTAAGGTTCTGGCGGCTTGACTACCATGTTGACGGTTTCCATATATACGGGGCAGACCTTCCGCTGGACGTGCTGGCTACGGATCCGATCATAACCGATGCAAGGATATATTACGAGCGATTTGAGGCTTCCGGGATATTCGGCGGGGATACCTTCAGCGTAAATGCCAACCTTGCCGAATACAATCAGGACTATCCGGTGGATTTAAGGCGTTTCCTTAAGAGTGATGAGGATATGCTGCATAAGTTTGTTTACAGGTTAAGGTGTAATCCGGAGAAGATAAGGGTTATCAACCATCTCACATCTTACGACGGATTTACTTTAAACGATCTTGTGTCTTATGATTATAAGCATAACGAAGCAAACGGCGAGGACAATAAGGACGGGACCTCATATAATTACAGCTGGAACTGCGGCGTTGAAGGCCCTACCAGAAAGAGCGCGATACTTAAGCTTAGGATGAAGCAGCTCAAGAATGCCTTTGCCATGCTCATGCTGTCACAGGGTACGCCTATGTTTATGGCCGGTGATGAATTCATGAATTCACAGGGCGGCAATAACAACCCTTACTGTCAGGATAATGATGTCACATGGCTTAACTGGAGGATGAATAAAAGAAGCAGTGAGCTGTACGAATATGTAAAGATGCTCATTGCCCTTAGGAGATCACATGCGATCCTTCATATGGGCAGGGAAGCAAGCCTTCTTGATACCAGGTCATGCGGTTACCCCGACATATCTTATCATGCGGAACAGGCCTGGTATCCCGGTATGGATACCCATATAAGACATATCGGTATCCTGCTGTGCGGTGAGTATGCAGGTGATGAGGCTGATGACTATTTCTATATAGCGGTAAATATGCACTGGGAGGATCACACTTTCGCTATTCCCAATCTTCCCTCGGACATTTCATTTAAGTATCTTTTTGATACAGACAACAGGGGAGAGGCGGCATATGAACCGGAAACAGACGATTACGGCAATAAGCTTGTAAGGGTCGGCGGCAGGACCATTCTTGTTTTAAAGAGCAGGAAGGACGTAATTAAGAAAAAAAGACGATCAAAAGAACAAAATAAAAATATAAAATCCGGGAAATAAGGAGATAGGAAATGAAACGACTGATTTATGCACTTTACAGAAGAAAGGAGAAGATACTCATTCTGCTTGTGGGCCTCTTCTTCGGGATCATAGTAGGTAT
>DPZM01000238.1:0-4178 GCA_003535955.1 Lachnospiraceae bacterium
TCCTCGGCTATCTCACTGATTATCGGTCCTGCCATCTTACAGGGTCCGCACCAGGGTGCCCAGAAATCAACCAGCACCGGGATATCCGATTTAAGAACTTCAGCTTCAAAATTATCCTTGGTTAACATAACTTCTGCCATGTGATACCTCCTCTGTAGTCGGAAAATAACTGCAAGTCCATTATAAATTACCCCCGTCAAAAACACAAGCGAGTTTATCTCCTTCGCGCGACAACCACGAATCTTCCGTTTTCTGTGTGATAAGCACAGGTTACAAGGGTTACGAATTTGCAGTTATTTCCGCAGCATATACCGCAGACCTACAACAATGTAATAAACCAAATGCCATCACCAATACTATAACGCCCGCATACTTTTTTCTGATATTCATAAATCCCGACACCTCCGATAGTCTATTCTAAAACAGAATCAATCTGTAAATATTATCTACGTTCCGATTACAATTCCTTTACAGCCCCCGCAACAAACCTTGCGAGCTTCACCACATCACCCATGGCAATAATGCCATCGCCCGTAACGTCACCCCTCTGTACTTCCTCATTCCGGGCATAGATTCAGTACTGTACTGATCATATCCGTTATTGAATTAAGAAACTCTGTGAGGTATAGGATACGACTTTCGAAGAGTTGACTGCGATCAGCTGATCTTACTTCATCTCACGCTTCTTTTCATACATGGCCTTGTCCGCGCGCTTAAATACATTCTCCATCCCCGCATCGAGACTGGGATCGAACACCGCAACACCGAGAGCTGCCGATATTTTCTCCCAGGGCTTAAGCTCCGGATCATTTTCAAAGCTGCTAAGCTGATCGTAGAATTCTTCAACCAGCTTCTCTCTGTCCTTAAAGTTCTTACCCGCAAGTATCACCACGAATTCGTCTCCCCCTATCCTGAACACGGGGGAATGACTGAATATTTCACAGATAACCTGACAGAGCCTGCGAATGGAAACATCTCCCTTCTCGTGACCGTAGGTATCGTTGATCAGCTTGAGATTATTAAGATCTATCATGGCAATGCCGATATCCGTCATACCGTTTTCAATAGACCACTTGATCTGCTTAAGCTCCTCATCATAGCCATACTTGTTTCTCACGCCGGTAAGGGCGTCCTTGATTGCAAGTTCATGACTCTGCGTAAGCTCTTCTTCCTTTCTGGTAAGCGTTTTCATATAAGCATCAAGTGTTCGCATCATATCTGCTATCTGCATTCCCAGGTGGGAAATCTCATCGGAGCCCGATATGCTTGTTTCGAGAATATCAGCCGTATTAACATCCCTGTGTGCGGAATAATCGGATATCCGGGTCGCTATCCTGTCAAGCTTGGATATGTATTTGCGGTTTACCACGTAAGCCAGAAGGGCAAGACCAACGAGCATAATCGCACCTGTAAGGAGGACAAGAATAAATACGTTTCGTGTGATATGCGAGTTAACATAATCTATGTCAAGATCCACACATACAAGACCCATCTTTTCTCCATTATTGATCACGGGAACATAGTAGGAATATGTACGGCCATATTCGTTATCGAAGGAGTCCATCGCATCGAGCATATGACCGGCTTCCCATGTCTTAAACAGATATGGGCCGTCCTCGTAGGATTCTTCACATGTATCGCAAAGATGGAGCCTGTTATCCTTCTCATCACCCTCATAGGTTCGTTCAGGATCAAATATATAAGTTATATTCGTTCCTTCACCCGTCGGATACACATAGTAAATATAGGGCACATCAAACCAATCCGCCATTTCCTCAAAATACAGGAACCATTTAGCATGATAATATGTGCAGAACAGATTCTTAATGTCAACTGGAAGCTCTTCAAAAGTCACATCCTCCCCAAATACCATACCTGGATAACGGGTGGCAAAGACCTTATCGAACTCCTCTTCCCTGTTCTTTACAAAGTCATGTGAGAAATCGAAGGGAATCCGGATAGCATCACTATTCTCCAGCATATATTTCTGATAGGAGACAAAAAGATCACCTTCCTCATTGATCTCATCACGGAGCATGGTACCTATATGCTGCATCTCAATAATGCTCTGATCCTCATACAGCTCCACCTGTACCATAAAGATACCTATTCCGCTCACTGTGATAGCCACTACGGCTACTGCCGCAAACAATATGGATATCCTGAAAACAATGCTTTGTGTAAATCGGTTTTCGGAAGTTTTCTCATCCATGCCCTGATCTCCTATTAAATACTCGTTAACGCAAAGTATAATATCCGTTCTTCCTTAAAGAACTACATTCCATGTTATGGTTCAGTGATCCTTCAGTATGCTCCCCGCGAAGAAACGGTCTATGGATTCCAGCAGGGATTCCTTCGGCATTGATTTAAGGAGATAGCCGTCCGGTTTGTGTTTTAATATTCGCATAACATTTTCTCTGTCATTTTTTTCCGAAAGGATTATTATCGGTATCCCCTTCGTCCTTGGATTATCTCTGGTATGCTGCATTATCTCAAGTCCGCTGTTGCCATGCAGTTCATCCGACAGAACTATAAGGTCGGGAACGGTATATTCAAGATAATGCATCGCGTCCCTGTCCGAGCTTGCGCAGTCTATGTCATAATCCTGTTCAAGCCATCCGGTTGTTATCTTCAGAAAATCCTTATCGTCATCTATGATAAGAACATTCTTAACCCTGCTGTATTCAATTTGCCTTGCGGCAAACCTCTTCATATCCTCGGTAAGCTTCTCATGATCAACAGGCCTTGGATATACCGCACTTACAAAATTACTGTCATGTATCTTAAGTGCAGAGGATATATCCAGCGGTTCCCCGGCAAAGCAAAGGGTCTTGTTATCATCACGGCTTATCTCGGCCAATTGCGCGCTTATATGTTTGATATGGACCACATCACCGGTCGGATAGTAAAGCATCATATCCGCATCAGGTCTGTGAAGGTTTATTTCCTGTAATTCATCCCTGATGGTTATGACCTTGAAGCCGATCTCATTAAGACATTTAATGATACCCTTACTGACTATTCCCTTCTCATCTCCGATATAGAGGATAGGGTGTCCGAAGGCACCGCCATACATGGTCGCTTTATGATTCTCCTTCTGCCCCGGCCCCTCAAGATCAAGAACCGGTTTAAGTGAGCTTAACATACATCGATATAAGGTAAGGAGCTCAGAGGTCCCCGGAGGAAGCAGCTTATATTCCTCATTTTTAACGGCATCTTCAAGATCGGTCGCACGATCTGTTATTTCCTCGGCTCCGATAAGGCCTGCCAGATTCTTAAGCGCACGTATCCTGGCAGAATACATATCCCAGTTCTCCTCTGCCAGGTATTTTTCTATTTCACCGGCCTTCTCCCCGATGGATGCATAAAAAATCTTAAGGGCACTTATATAATCTTCCGCAGTACCGCAGCGTTCCAAACCCGAAGCTGTATTTAAACCCGGAATATCTCTTATCCATGACGGAAGCACTCCGATCTCAGTCTTAGTATGCTGTGATTGTTCCTCATTCTCTGCCTTCGCCTCCTGCTCATCTCCACCGGGGTCAGGAAGGTATTTCATCAGCAAAACCGCAAGCTCACCCGGATCAATAGGTTTTAACAGGACATCGGCAAAGCCGGCCGCCTTGTAGAGGTTGATGTAACTCTTCCCCTCTTCCGTTGTATGACAAATTACCGGAACCTCATGACCTGTTTCCTTGAACATCTCCTTTAACACAAGAAGCGTATCAACTCCGTCCATATCAGGCATGCGGTGGTCCATAAGAATAAGATCATATGTATTCTCTCTGCACAGGTCTATACATTCCTGCCCGGACTCGGCCAGGTCTGAACTTATACCGTGTGAAGCAAGCATTGAAGCCAAAATGGTCCTGTTAACCATCATATCGTCAACAATAAGGACTCTTGGTGTTGTCCCAAAACCATTCGGAAATGTAACATCCTTCATACACCCCATCTCCTTAAATCAGTGTAGGTCACCTCTAATGCAAAACAGTGTTTGCGTCTTTTTATATTGTTGTATAGAATGATACCATAAAAACATGATTCAAGCCACCATATACGGCAGATAATCTGATACGATACAGGCGATAAACTATAAGGGAAGGTGACTATATGATCCGCGAAGTTGATATAGATGAGATATCCGACGGAAGAAGATACAGGTCTCAGGATATGGT
>DPZM01000238.1:4383-5179 GCA_003535955.1 Lachnospiraceae bacterium
ATGGCGGACGGGCTTCTTCTTCCGCATCTTAACATCGATAAGGAAATAGGTGCCTGCCGGTTCTTAAATAAAGACGGGCGTTGCGGTATACACAATTTCAGGCCGGGATTCTGCCGCCTGTATCCATTGGGAAGGATCTACGAGAACGGAGGCTTCTCATATTTCCTGCAGGTATACGAATGTCCCTATCCCAATAAGACCAAGGTCAAGATACGCAAGTGGCTTGGCATAGAAAACCTCCCGGCCTACGAAAGCTTCGTCCTTGAATGGCACGATATACTGGCTGCTGCAAGAAAAGAAACGGCTGCCATAACATCGCAGTCGGAAACCGCAAAATATATGACAGCCTTCTTAAAGAGATTCTATCAGAATCCCTACGACCCTTCACAGTCATTCTATGATCAATTCAACAGGCGGAAGTCCTCTCTTGATCAGTGAACGATCACCGGTGTGCCCACGACAACAAGGTCATACAGGCTGTATGCCACGTCCGTTGGAAGGTTAACGCATCCGTGCGATCCGTTAGACTTATATATATTCCCGCCGAACTTCTTCCTCCAGGATGCATCATGCAGTCCTACCGCGCCTTTAGTGAACTTCATCCATCTGTCCACCCATACATCCCATGTATCACCCTTAAGGCGCTTGCCCGGGATCTTCTCCATTATGAAGAAGGCTCCGGTCGGAGTTGAGCGGTTGTCCTTAGGCGTACCTGTCACACAAGGTGAAGTAAGTACCGGCATCCCATTCACATACAAGGTCATGGTCTGGTTGGCTATATCCACATCTACGTATG
>DPZM01000205.1:0-2267 GCA_003535955.1 Lachnospiraceae bacterium
GATCTTAAGAGAATGAAATCTCTTCATGGTCTTACAAGAACACTGCTTAACAACATGATCGTAGGTGTAACCGATGGATACGAGAAGGTTCTGGAGATCAACGGTGTTGGTTACAGGGCTCAGAAGCAGGGCAAGAAGCTTGTATTATCACTTGGATATTCACACCCTGTTGAGATGGAAGATCCCGAGGGTATCGAGACTGTTCTTGACGGACAGAACAAGATAACCGTTAAGGGTATCGACAAGGAAAAGGTTGGACAGTACGCAGCCGAGATCAGAGACAAGAGACGTCCTGAGCCTTATAAGGGCAAGGGTATCAAGTATGCTGATGAGACTATCAGACGTAAAGTCGGTAAGACCGGTAAGAAGTAAAAGATAAGGAGAGAATGAAAATGGTTAGTAAAAAGTCAAGATCAGAAGTTCGTTTAAAGAAACACAAAAGAATGCGTAACCGTTTCAGCGGCACTGCAGAACGTCCGCGTCTTTCCGTGTTCAGGAGCAACAATCATATGTATGCTCAGATTATCGACGATACCGTTGGAAATACTCTGGTAGCTGCATCCACTCTTGAGAAGGATGTAAAGTCAGAGCTTAAGAAAACAAATGATGTTGAAGCAGCAGCATATTTGGGAACTGTAATTGCCAAAAAGGCTCTTGATAAGGGCATCAAGGAAGTTGTTTTCGACAGAGGCGGCTTTATATATCAGGGCAAGATTAAGGCATTGGCAGATGCGGCTAGAGAAGCCGGCTTAGAGTTCTAGGGAGGAGAGAATACATGAAACGTACTATCATAGATACAAGCAACATGGAACTTTCAGAGAAGGTAGTTTCCATCAAGCGTGTAACAAAGGTTGTTAAGGGTGGTCGTAACATGCGTTTCACCGCCTTAGTAGTAGTCGGTGACGGAAATGGCCATGTAGGTGCAGGACTTGGTAAGGCAACAGAAATTCCCGAAGCGATCCGCAAGGGTAAGGAAGATGCAACCAAGAGGCTTGTAAGTGTTGCACTTGATGAGAACAAGTCCATCACACATGATTTTTCGGGTAAGTTCGGAGGAGCCAATGTTCTTCTTAAGAGAGCTCCCGAAGGTACAGGAGTGATCGCAGGCGGCCCCGCACGTAGCGTGTGTGAGCTTGCAGGTATCAAGAACATCCGTACCAAGTCACTCGGTTCAAACAATAAGCAGAACGTAGTTCTTGCAACAATAGAGGCTTTGAGCCAGCTTAAGACTCCCGAAGAGGTAGCACGTCTTCGCGGTAAGTCCGTAGAAGAAGTAACAGCCTAAGGAGGACTGAAAAATGGCAGATAAGAAAATTAAAGTAACACTTGTTAAATCAACTATCGGTGCCATTCCCAAGCACAAGGCAACCGTAGAGGCTCTCGGTCTTAAGAAGACCGGCAGGAGCAACATCCTTCCCGATAATGACGCTGTTCGCGGTATGTGCAAGCAGGTATGTCATTTAGTGAAGGTAGAAGAAGCATAAATAAAGACAGGAGGTGTCACAGAATGGAATTATCGAATTTACAGCCTGCTGAAGGCTCAAAGCATAGTGATAATTTTAGAAGAGGACGCGGACACGGCTCAGGCAACGGTAAGACTGCCGGCAAGGGTCATAAGGGTCAGAAGGCTCGTTCAGGCGCACCCAGAATAGGTTTTGAGGGTGGCCAGATGCCTTTATACAGAAGAATTCCTAAGAGAGGTTTTAAGAACAGGAACACTAAGGAAATCGTAGCAATCAACGTATCAGCTCTTGAGAAGTTTGATAATGGCTCTACAGTTACCGTTGAATCTTTGGTTGAAAGCGGGATCGTAAGCAATCCCAGAGACGGTGTTAAGATTCTTGGTAACGGTGAATTAACCAAGAAGCTCACTGTTCAGGTAAATGCGTTCTCTGCATCTGCAAAGGAGAAGATTGAAGCTCTTGGTGGAAATGCTGAGGTGATCTGATGTTTAAAACATTTCGTAACGCACTGAAGGTTAAGGAGATCAGGCAGAAGCTTCTCTTTACTTTCCTGATGATGATAGTTATCAGGCTTGGCTGTCAGTTACCGGTTCCCGGCGTAGACAGGGAGTATTTCTCCAACTGGTTTGCACAGCAGACGGGTGATTCGTTCAACTTCCTGGACGCTTTTACAGGCGGATCATTCCTCAATATGTCGGTGTTTGCGCTTAACATCACACCGTACATAACAAGTTCAATTATCATGCAGCTTCTGACGATCGCTATTCCCAAGCTCGAAGAGATGCAGAAGGAAGGCGAGGACGG
>DPZM01000205.1:2385-3399 GCA_003535955.1 Lachnospiraceae bacterium
GCTATGGCGATCGGATTCGGTAACCAGGGACTTTTGGAGAAGTATAATTTCTTAAGTGTATTTACGGTTATATGTGCTCTTACTGCAGGTTCGGCATTCCTTATGTGGATCGGCGAGCAGATAACCGAAAACGGTATCGGAAACGGTATTTCAATAGTACTTATTATAAACATCATTTCCAGGATACCTCAGGACTTTACTTCACTGTATGCACAGTTCATGAAGGACAAGTCATTTGCCAAGGCTTTCATCGCCGGCATTGTTATAATAGCGATCGTACTCATTACGGTTATCCTTACCATAATCCTTAACGGAGCAGAGAGAAGGATCCCCGTGCAGTACGCAAAGAAGGTACAGGGCCGCAAGACTTACGGCGGACAGTCATCACATATACCCCTTAAGGTAAATACAGGTGGCGTTATTCCCATTATCTTCGCTTCATCGCTTATGCAGCTTCCTGTAGTTATTGCTTCCTTCTTTGGAAACAATCAGACAGGATTTTTGGGACAGCTCCTCAGGGTTTTAAGTTCAAGGAACTGGTTCAAGAAGGAGAACTGGGTATATTCGATAGGTGCTCTTATCTATGTGATCCTGGTAATTTTCTTTGCTTACTTCTATACATCGATAACCTTCAATCCCTTGGAGATTGCCGATAATATGAAGAAGCAGGGCGGATTCGTTCCCGGTATCAGACCCGGTAAGCCTACCAGCGAGTATCTTACCAAGATCCTTAACTACATCGTGTTTATCGGTGCTATAGGTCTTATCATCGTTGCTCTTATCCCGATAATCTGTAACGGATTGTTCGGTGCCGATGTTTCATTCGGCGGTACTTCGCTCATCATTATCGTAGGTGTTATCCTGGAGACAATGAAGCAGGTAGAGTCGATGATGCTTGTAAGGAATTATAAGGGATTTCTTGATAATTAAGTAAGTTAAAATACATGCATAAGACAAGGCTTTAAACAGCCTTGTCTTGATGCGTTGGAGGAGCCGTTTCGCGGAGCAGAATTC
>DPZM01000205.1:3566-5288 GCA_003535955.1 Lachnospiraceae bacterium
GGCGCAGGTAAGGGAACACAGGCGAAGATGATCGCCGAGAAATATTCGATACCCCATGTTTCAACGGGTGACATTTTCAGGGCCAATATCAAGGAACAGACAGAACTTGGTATGGAAGCCAAGAAATATATGGATCAGGGACTTTTGGTTCCCGATGAACTGACTGTTAAGATCCTTCTTGACAGGGTCGCGAAGGATGACTGCAGGAACGGTTATGTTCTTGATGGCTTCCCCAGGACAATTCCCCAGGCAGAGGTGCTTGATAAGGCAGTATCGGAATTAAACGAGAAAATAGACTACGCTATCAATGTAGATGTTAAGGATGAAAATATTATAAGGAGAATGTCGGGACGCAGGGCATGCCTTAAGTGCGGTGCTACATACCATATCGAACATATACCCCCCAAGAAGGAAGGGATATGCGATAAGTGCGGATCGGAGCTTGTGCTTCGTGATGATGACAAGCCCGAGACAGTGGAGAAGAGACTTAAGGTGTACCACGAGCAGACACAGCCCCTTATTGATTATTATAATAAGAAGGGAATATTAAAAGAGGTAGACGGATCACAGGATATGAAGGATGTATTCAATGCGATCGTCTCAATCTTGGGAGAATAAAATGGCTGTTACGGTTAAATCGGAAAGAGAGATCGATCTGATGCGTGAAGCCGGCAAGAGGCTTGAATATGTACACGAGAAGCTGGCTGAGATCATAAAACCCGGTATATCAACCTGGGAGATTGATAAAGTAGGAGAGAAGCTTATCAGGGAACAGGACGGAACACCGAACTTCCTGAATTATAACGGATTTCCGGCATCGATATGTGTATCGGTTAATGAAGAGGTTGTACACGGGATCCCGAGTAAGGACAGGCTTCTTAAGGATGGAGATATAGTAAGTCTTGACTGCGGACTGATATATAAGGGATACCATTCGGACGCCGCCAGAACACATGCGGTGGGAAAGGTTGCACCTGAAGTCCTTGATCTTATAGAGAGGACCAGACAGAGCTTCTTCGAAGGGATAAAGAAGGCAACTGACGGAGCCCACCTGTATGATATATCCAATGCCATTGCCGATTATATTGAACCTTTCGGTTACGGCATAGTCGAGGAGCTTGTGGGACACGGAATAGGAACAGCCCTGCATGAGGATCCCCAGATACCCAACTTCAGGCAGAGAAGAAGGGGACTTAAGCTTCGTGCGGGAATGACTCTTGCCATAGAACCCATGATAAATCTTGGGACACATGAGGTGGAATGGCTTGACGATGACTGGACAGTGGTAGCAGCGGACGGACTTCCGTCAGCTCACTATGAAAACACGATCCTGGTTACAACGGGTGAACCGGAAATATTAACTCTTGGAGGAGGAACCAATATGCGATAGCATATTTCAGAATGGTTCCGACGATTGGCCGCCGAACGTACGTGAGGGGGCATTACCTTTTAATATTTAGGAGGAAATGAATGTCAAAGGCAGATGTAATTGAACTGGAAGGAACTGTAGTTGAGAAGTTACCCAATGCAATGTTCCGGGTTAAGCTTGAGAATGATCATGAAGTTCTTGCCCACATAAGCGGTAAGCTCCGCATGAACTTTATCAAGATACTGCCCGGGGATAAGGTTACCCTGGAGATGTCCCCCTACGATCTTTCCAAGGGAAGGATAATCTGGAGAGATAAATAATATCCGGTAAAATAATTATTGATATTCAACACA
>DPZM01000123.1:0-2434 GCA_003535955.1 Lachnospiraceae bacterium
AGGATAATGTGCAACCTCATCGGCAGCTGGGTAGAGAACGGAGAATATCCGAACGATGATGAGGCACTTAAGAGGATAGTCAGCGGAATATCATATTATAATGCCAAGAGATATTTCGGGATCTGACAATATTTACAGCTAAAGGAGAATAAATAAATTGAAAGAATTACTTAACAGGATACATGATATCGGAATAGTACCCGTTATCGCGATCGATGATGCATCCAAGGCGGTCGATCTTGCAAGGGCACTTGTTAAGGGAGGACTTCCGGTTGCCGAAGTTACATTCAGGACCGAAGCTGCCGAGGAGGCCATCAAGTCGATAGTAAGAGAAGTTCCTGAGATGATAGTGGGTGCGGGAACTGTCCTTACAAAGGAGCAGGCTGACAGGGCGATAGAAGCCGGAGTCAACTTTATCGTAAGTCCCGGCTTCAATCCGGCAGTGACAAGATACGTTCTCGACAAGGGAGTATGTATGCTTCCCGGAACAGCTACTGCCGGTGAGATGGAGCAGGCAATGATGATGGGACTTGACGTGGTCAAGTTCTTCCCTGCGGAGCAGAATGGCGGTGTAGCCAAGCTTAAGGCACTGGCAGGCCCTTACAAGTCACTTAAGTGGATGCCCACAGGAGGCGTGAATACCGAGAACCTTACGGACTATCTGGGCTTCCATCAGGTACTCGCATGCGGCGGTACATGGATGGTAAAGAAGGATCTTATCGAAGCCTGCAAATGGGACGATATAACGGACATATGCAAAAAGGCCGTTAAGAATATGCTTGGTTTTGAGCTTAGGCATATCGGGATAAACAGTGAGAATGAGCAGGAAGCGGAGAAGACGGCAAGGCTTTTATGCACACTCTTTGACCTTGACTATAAGCCTGGCAACAGCTCGATATTTGCCGGTAAGGAATTCGAGATCATGAAGAGCAAGGGAAGGGGCAGTAATGGCCATATCGCCATCTCCACATGGAATGTGGACAGGGCCATATATCATCTGTCAAGAGCCGGTGCAACCTTTGATGAATCAACAAGATCATCGGATGACAAGGGAACCAAGGTGATCTATCTTGAAGGCGAATTCGGTGGATTTGCGATCCATCTTGTAAGGAAATAATAAACAGAACCAACAGATCAGGAGGATGAAAAATGGGAAGGATAGTAACTTTTGGAGAGATAATGTTAAGGCTTTCACCAAACGGGTATTACCGTTTTCTGCAGAATGACCAGCTTCAGGCTACATTCGGCGGAGGCGAGGCCAATGTGTCCGTTTCCCTGGCCAATTACGGACTGGATACGGCATTTGTTACCAAGCTGCCCTCACATGCGATAGGTCAGGCTGCTGTTAACAGCTTAAGGTATTTCGGCGTTGACACAAGCTATATCGTAAGAGGCGGAGACAGGGTAGGGATCTACTATATGGAGAAGGGAGCTTCCCAGAGGGGAAGCGTATGCATATATGACAGAAAGCACTCCGCAATACAGGAAGCCTCAGCTTCTGACTTTGACTGGGACAAGATATTTGACGGGGCCGAGTGGTTCCACTTCACCGGAATAACTCCCGCCCTTGGCGAGAATCTCGTAGAGATATGCATAGAAGCATGCAAGGCTGCTCATGCTCATGGCGTGAAGATAAGCTGCGACCTTAATTACAGGAGCAAGCTGTGGACAAGGGATCAGGCAAGGGAGGCCATGACGAAGCTGTGCGAATATGTGGATGTATGCATATCCAATGAAGAGGATGCCAAGGATGTATTCGGCATCGAAGCAGAGGGAAGCGATATCTACGGTGGTAAGCTCAATAACGAGGGTTATAAGTCCGTAGCAAGGCAGCTTGCTGACAAGTTCGGTTTTGAGAAGGTTGCGATCACCCTTCGTACTTCAATATCGGCCAGTGACAATGACTGGCAGGGTATGCTCTATGACGGAAAGGATTACTGTTTCTCCAAGCAGTACCACTTAAGGATAGTTGACAGGGTCGGCGGCGGAGACAGCTTCGGCGGCGGACTGATATATGCCCTGGTAAGCGGGTATTCCACCCAGGATGCCATCGAGTTCGCAGTTGCGGCATCGGCACTTAAGCATACCGTTGAGGCCGATTTCAACCGGGTTACCGTGGATGAAGTCAGGAAGCTTGCGGGCGGAGACGGCTCGGGCAGGGTTCAGAGATAATAAAGAAAACGCGGCCATTTACGGAGAATATAGTCAATACGGAGCTTATGCAGAGAATGGATATATTAAGTTACGGTTTACTTGAGAAAACAGGATATGACGGATACCTGCAGGGGAATGCACCCGAGAGGGTTCTTCAGTTCGGTGAAGGTAATTTCCTTCGTGCTTTTACCGACTGCTTTGTAGACATTATGAATGAGAAGGCCGGTTTCGACGGCAAGGTCGTTATTGTAACACCCAGAGGGACCGGTAAACACTGGAA
>DPZM01000123.1:2551-10824 GCA_003535955.1 Lachnospiraceae bacterium
AGGAGGGTAGATGAGAAGAGGATCATCTCCTGCGTTTCAAGATGCATCAATCCCTATGAGGATAATGAAGCCTTCTTAAAATGTGCAGCCAATAAGGACTTAAGGTTTATCGTCAGCAACACAACGGAGGCGGGCATAGTGTTTGATCCGGACTGCAGGTTTACGGATGAGCCGGCCTCAAGCTTTCCGGGTAAGCTGACCAGGTTTCTCTATGAGAGATACAGGAATGGCCTTCCGGGATTTATAATCCTTTCATGCGAGCTTATCGACAGGAACGGGGATGAGCTGTTCTCCTGCGTGATGAAATATATCAGGCATTGGGGGCTTCCGGATGATTTTGCCGGGTGGACGAGGGATGAGAATATCTTCTGCTCCACGCTTGTTGACAGAATAGTCCCCGGATATCCGGGGAGTGAAGCCGAAGAGATATGTGAAAAATTAGGATACAGGGATGACCTTCTTGATGCGGGCGAGGTATATGCATCATGGGTCATAGAGGGACCAAAGACGATCTTAGATGAGTTTCCCGCTGATAAGGCAGGTCTTCCCGTAATTCTTACGGATAATGTGGATCCATATAAAAAACGCAAGGTGAGGATCCTGAACGGTGCCCATACATCAATGGTCCTTGCGGCATATCTTGCCGGCAGGGATATAGTAAGGGACTGCATGGAGGATGACTGCATAAGCGGATATATGAGGAAGGCCCTTTATGATGAGATAATCCCCGTGCTGACGGGGCTTGATGAGAAGGAGCTTAAGGTCTTTACCGAAGCTGTTTTTGACAGGTTTGCCAACCCCTTTATAGACCATGAACTTCTGTCGATCGCACTTAATTCAACTGCCAAGTGGAAGGCCAGAGTTATGCCGTCATTGCTTGAATACTATGAACAGAAGGGTGAACTGCCAAGGATCCTTACGTTTTCTTTTGCCGCCTATCTGAGCTTCTACCATTGCGGCAGGGAGCAGGTATCGGGAGCCCTTAAGGGGGACAGGGACGGACATACTTTTCTTATAAAGGATGATGAATGGGTTCTTGAGGAATTCCTGCGGCTTAAGGATGCAGGGCCCGATAAGCTTACGGATGCCATTACGGATAATGAAAAGATGTGGGGGGATTCCCTAAAGAAGCTTCCCGGCTTTAAGGAAGCGGTAAGGGATGACCTTGAGCTCATCGCGGATAAGGGAATGTATGAAGCGATGAGAAGGATACAGGCTTAAGGAATTCATAAATACAGAGATTGTGGAGGAAGATCTTGGATACGATTAGGATATCTTCTGAAGATAATGTTGTGGTAGCTCTTCACGATATAAAAAGGGGGGAGACGATAAAGGGGGATTATGACCCGGTCGTTACCCTTGAAGATGTGGGCCGGGGACATAAGATAGCAATAAAAGACATCGGCATAGGCGATCCCGTGATCAAATACGGTAACAGGATAGGTCTTGCAAGTGATGCCATAAAGGCGGGTAGCTTCGTCCATACACACAATGTAAGGACTGCCCTTACCGAGAAGGCAGGTTATACCTATGAACCTGCCTTTAACGATATGCCGGCTGCAGATAAGAGAACCTTCATGGGATACAGAAGAAGGGACGGAAAGGTGGGCATCCGTAACGAGATATGGATAATACCGACCGTGGGATGTGTCAATTCCATAGCACAGAGCCTTGTCAGGGACAATCAGGATCTTGTGGGGGGGTCTGTTGACGGAATATATACGTTCACACATCCTTACGGCTGTTCACAGACCGGAGATGATCATGAGACCACAAAAAAGATACTTACAGCCTTGGTACGTCATCCCAATGCAGGAGGAGTTCTGGTCCTTTCGCTGGGATGCGAGAACCTCACAATGGACCAGTTTAAGGAGGAACTTAAGGAATGGGACAGTGACCGTGTCAAGTTTCTGATCTGTCAGAAATCCGAGGATGAGCTCAGGGAAGGAAGGGCTCTGCTGGAAGGATTGTGCAGGTATGCAGGCTCTTTTGAGCGGACGGTTACAGATGCATCGGAACTTATAGTAGGACTCAAGTGCGGCGGTTCCGACGGCCTGTCGGGTATCACTGCCAATCCTGCCGTCGGACGTTTTTCGGACAGGCTCATATCAATGGGTGGGTCATCCATACTTACGGAGGTTCCCGAGATGTTCGGAGCCGAGTCCCTGCTCTTTAACCGGTGCAGGAACAGGGAGATATTTGACAGGGCAGTGGACATGGTCAATGACTTCAAGAAATACTTCGTTGACCACGGACAGACGGTGTATGAGAACCCCAGTCCCGGCAACAAGGCCGGAGGCATAACGACTCTTGAAGATAAATCCTGCGGATGTGTACAGAAGGGGGGAAGCTCCACGATAGTTGATGTTCTTAAATACGGAGAGGGAGTCAGGTGCAAGGGACTTACTCTTCTGTCAGGCCCCGGGAATGATATGGTATCAACCACGGACCTTACGGCAGCAGGTGCTCATATGATCCTCTTTACGACAGGAAGGGGAACCCCTTTCGGGGCTCCGGTTCCCACACTGAAGATATCCTCAAACAGTGAATTGTATAAGAACAAGGGTAACTGGATAGACTTTAACGCGGGAATGATAGCTCAGGGCAGTGAGACAATAGAAGAAGCCGCAGACAGGCTTCTTGAACTGGTTCTGTCCACGGCTTCCGGACTTAAAACAAAACAGGAAATAAACGGATACAGGGATATTGCCATATTAAAGGATGGGGTAACCCTGTAACCTGATCAGGAGGAACTACGCGCTATGATCTTTCGGCGCGTCTTCTTGACTTCATAGAGTATTTCATCGGCCCTTCCGATAAGTTCGGTTATCGAAGCATCCGGGGAGCATGTGAATTCAACATATCCCGTTGAGAATTCGACATAGAAGGGCTTATAGTTAATATCGTTAAGCGCCTTACATTTATCCTTCATATCCTTTATGATCTTTTCGGGTTTTTCCTTACCCGTGATCACCATGAAGGAAATGAATTCATCTCCTCCGACCCGTCCGGAAAAACCGGGCAGGCGGAAGGTCTTTTTCAGTATTTCGGCAGTATTAGTAAGAGCATAATCACCCTCCCCGTGTCCGAAGAGGTCATTTATCTGCTTTAAGTGATCAAGGTCTGAGAAGAAAATGACGGCCTTTTTACCGACGTTTTCCTTATTGGCCATTATGAGGCGTTCCATAAAGCCTCTCCTGTTATACAGGCCGGTAAGCTGGTCGTTTGAAGAGATAAAGTTTAAGATTTCGTTCTTATCTTTAAGCATCTTAAGGGTATCTTCAAGCTTTTTCTTGGCTTCCGTTTCCTTTTTGCTTATCTGCAGGTAAGCCTGTGCGGTGCTTATCTGAAGGCCAATGCCATAGAGGATACCTACAGATCCGGCATCCGTTTCGCACAGCATAAGACCATACTGGTATTCCTCGGCGAAGAGTATAAAAGCTACGTAGCGGTGCCCGGGAGTCTTCGGATATCTTGATCCTATCCCGTCTTTCATGGATACGACAGGCCGCTTATCCGGGGCATAGGATATTATCTCACCGTCAACATATTCGCTTGCAAGATACATCTCCTTGGGACAGGTAAATACCTTGCCGCGCGGATAACGCTTGGGTGTCTTCATCAGGTAGAGATATGCGCTCTTTGCTCCCTGACCCTTAATATGCTCCATGGCAAGACGGTAGAAGTTCTTCTCATTGCCGACATTCTCGATCATTTTCTGTATCATGGCAGGGGCCATCCAGTTCTTGCGTTGGAGAATATTGTAGGTTTCGGCGCTCTCATGCATAACATAGGACTCAATATATGTGTCCGTGACTTCGAAAACAAGTGCTTCGAGCATCAGGGCTTCCTTTTCGGCTGTAGAAGCCATCAGCTGTTCTATTACCTGGTGAACGGTCTCGGCAAACCTGGAAATATTGAGATATTCTTCGGTAACGGAGACAAAGAGCTCGCGAACGAGCTTTAAGGCCTGTGCGCCTATATAGTGTCTGCTTTCTTCGGTAAGGATACCTGACCGTATCTTCAGCATAAGCTCTATAAAGTTAATATAGTATTCCTTACACAGGGAATTGGTTTCTTCCGTATTAATGCTTCGAAGAGACGACTGGGCTGCAAGGGTAGCGGCAGCCTCTATATTGGAACGGTCTTCATGATCGGAAAGCATCTTCAGAATTTCTAACATAAGTGTCTGACCGTGGGCACTGTAATATGCGCATCCGCATGATCCCCTCTGCTTGAAACGGGCAGGGAGCATGATCTGTTTGGGCTTATGTTCCTTACATACGGAAACGGCAAGCTTAAGGGCCTTATAACCCATATCAAGTCCGTCCTGTTCCGCTGTTGTAAGGGGCGGATCCATACGCTGGGCAAGCTCTATATCGTCATAACCGGTTATGGCGATATCCTTACCTATCACAAGGCCGCGCTGCTTGCATACCCTGTAGGCACTTATCGCCATCTCGTCATTGGCGCTTACTATGGCTTCGGCATCCGGGTTATCATCCAGCAGTTTATTTACGATCTCATCAACATCTGTGGAGTAGTCACCGTATCCGATCATGGAATCGGTTACCGGAAGCCCGTTACGTTTCATGGCATCAAGATAGGCAGTCCTTCTCTCTGTAGCATCGGTGTTGTTTAGGGGACCGCTTATATGAAGTATCTTTTTATAATTGTGGTGGCAAATAAGATGCTCCATGATGTTCGTCATGCTGCCGTAGTTATCACTCATTATATAGCTGTCTGATGAGCCCTCCTCGTATTCTTCGAGGATTATGAGAGGAACCTGCCTGAACTTGCTGAAGAATTCCTCCTTATCATCCTGATCGAAATAAATGCACAGGGTCCCGTAGGATATGATGAGAACATCCAACTTGCTTATCAGGGCATAGTCATACAGGTCATTGAACTGGTAGTGGTAGGACATTGTGCCGGAAGCATTGCTCTGTTTCCAGAAATCGAAGGCATTGCCCTGGGCGCCCAGAAAGAGCGTGACGTTTACATTCTCACCGCACGCTGCTTCATATATCCCCTCGATCAGTTCCTTGGGATGCTGGGTATGGATATTACCGAGCATAACACCAACGTGATATATCCTGTCTTCTTTGGCCATACTGTCCTCCCGTGTTTTTTTATTTTATTATACTTGCTTTGGAAATATAATTAAAGGAGTTTTTACGTAAGTTAAGAGAATACTGTTACAGAATCGTAATTGATGCTATAATCTTGGTAATTCTGTTTGGAGGTAATGCCGATGAGTGTAGCCAATACGATAATAAAGCTTAATGATGTTAAAAAGAGTTATGACGGTAAGCTTAATGTTATAGAAGACTTAAGTCTCGACATAAATGAGGGTGAATTCGTGACTCTGCTTGGGCCGTCGGGCTGCGGTAAGACAACTATTCTGAGGATGATAGGTGGTTTTGATAAGCCGACGTCAGGTAAGATACTTATAGACGGAAGTGATATCTCCGATCTTCCTCCAAATGAGCGCCCGGTTAATACGGTTTTCCAGAAGTACGCCCTGTTTCCCCATCTAAATGTATACGATAATATAGCCTTCGGTCTTAAATTAAAAAAGCTTTCCAGGGCGGAAATCACTAAGAAGGTTAAGGAAGTTCTTGAACTGGTCGATCTGGAAGGGTTTGAGAAGCGAAGTATCGGAACACTGTCGGGCGGACAGCAGCAGCGTATAGCCATAGCGAGGGCTGTGGTCAATGAACCCAGGGTACTCCTCCTTGATGAACCCTTAAGTGCTCTGGATTATAAAATGCGTAAGGAAATGCAGCTTGAGCTTAAGAACATGCATAAGCGCCTTGGCATAACCTTCATTTTCGTCACCCATGATCAGGAAGAAGCACTGACTATGTCCGATAAGGTTGTCGTAATGGCTGACGGCAAGATCCAGCAGGTAGGTACTCCGGAAGAGATATATAATGAACCGGCCAACGTCTTTGTGGCTGACTTTATAGGTGAGAGCAATATATTTAACGGTGTTATGACCGGTAAGATGAAGGCTGCCTTTGCCGGCTCGACATTTGAATGCGTGGATGACTATGAACAGGGCAAGAAGATAGAGGCGGTAATACGTCCGGAGGATGTTCAGGTTGTTGATCCCGGAAAGGGTCAGCTTACGGGCGAAGTGACCAGCGCGGATTTTAAGGGTACGTTTTATGTCACATTTGTGCAGTGCGGCAAGTATGAGATGGAGGTTCACTGCCTGGATCATTATTCCCCCGGAACGACAGTAGGCCTGTCGGTGCTTCCGGATAATATCCATATAATACCTTATGATATGACGATCAACAATTTCCATGGAATTATTGACGGCTTCGTTGACGGCAAGGGTCTGTTTCTTGTATTTGATGATTTTTCCCGGTTTGTGGATCCATATATCCTGTATCCGCATTCCCGGGTGAACAGGGGACGGCTTATTGATGAAGACGGAAATCCTATCGATTATCACGGCAGGGATGTTATTGCTTTCTTCCGGCCCGAGGATGCCGAAATGTCCGATGATGATAAGGAAGGGGATATAGTCGGAAGGATTGTGTCATTCCATTATATTGGCGATCATTACAGCTATATCATAAGATCGGACCACGAGACGGATTATGTTGTTGACGATGAAGATCTGTGGAATCAGGATGATAAGGTAAGTGTTCTGTTGCCGGAGAATAAGATCCATTTCAGACTGATTTGATCCAAGTGGTTTTTAAAAAAAATTTCCGGACAGGAGAACAATACGTTGAAAAAATATATATTTGACCGAAGACACCTGGTCGTTCCCTATTTTATATATCTTTTACTTTTTGTCGTGATACCCCTGATCGTCGTTATATACTATGGCTTTACAGATGACGAGGGACATATCTCATTTACCAATTTTACGGATTTTTTTACAAACAGCAAGACAATGGGTACTCTGGTGTATTCGCTGATAATAGCGGTCCTGGTGACTCTCATATGTCTGCTGCTTGCATATCCCGTGGCATATATACTGGCCAAGGGAGAGTACGCAAGGAAGCATACCTTTCTTATGGTATTCGTGCTCCCCATGTGGATCAACTTTACCCTGCGTATTACGGCACTTAAGGAGATCCTGACTCTGCTTGAAGGAAATATCGCATATCACCCCTTTATGAATACGGTGATATGTATGGTATATGATTTCCTTCCCTTTATGATCATGCCCCTGTTTAACGCACTGACCAAGCTTGATCAGTCGATGATAGAGGCCGGCTATGATCTTGGGGCTTCCTTTTTCCAGGTCCTTGTGAAGGTCATCCTCCCCCTGTCGGTGCCCGGAATAATAAGCGGTGTGACCATGGTATTCCTGCCCGCGATGACCAATTACGTCGTGCTGGATATGATCTACAACAGCACATATATAATGGGCAGTCTTATCGGAAGCTATTTCAATTCCTACGACTGGAACAACGGATCGATAATATCGGCGATCCTCCTCATGTTCATCGGCTTCATCACTATATTTACGGATAAGATAATATCAAGAGGAGAAGCGGAAGGGAGGGTACGCGCATGAAGAAATACGGACAGCATGCAGTGATATGGTTTGTACTTGCCTTATTATATCTCCCTATACTGATCCTTGCCTTCTACAGCTTTACGAGTTCAACAATGATAGGAACCGTAAGGGGATTCTCAGTGGATAACTACATTACCCTCTTTACCGAACCCGCGCTGCGCTCCATGATGCTTGGAACAGTCTCCCTGGCTGTTCTGGTCGCGATCATCTCGGTGATACTCGGAAGTGCCGGAGCCATCGGGGCCTTCTATTCGAAGAAGGGGATAAGAAGGACCGTTGAGATCGTAAATGAGGTGCCTGTTGTTAATGCCGATGTGGTCACGGGCTTTTCCATCTGTATATTCATGATAGTCCTTCTCCATATGGATAAGGATACATATATCCCGCTTGTCATCGCGCAGACGGCATTATGTACTCCCTTTGTATATCTGTCGGTGATGCCAAGGCTCAAGCTTATGGACAATTCCCTCTACGAGGCGGCACTCGATCTTGGGTGTTCTCCGGCGCAGGCCCTTAAGAAGGTCGTTATCCCGCAGATACGGCCCGGGATAATATCAGGGTTTATGACGGCGATAACACTTTCCCTTGATGATTATTTCATTGCCACTTATACCAAGCCGGCCACGTTCGATACGATAAGTACCTACGTTGTAAATGCGACACGCGGTGCACAGACGAACATCAAGACTGCCCTGTGGGCCCTGTCGGCGATAATGTTTGTTAT
>DPZM01000185.1:0-1849 GCA_003535955.1 Lachnospiraceae bacterium
TACTCCCAGGCCGACAAGCTCTATTTCGAGCCCCTCACGGTTGAGGATGTCATGAACATAGTAAATCTTGAAAAGCCTGAGGGTGTGATCGCCTCCCTTGGCGGCCAGACGGCCATAAACCTGGCGGGACCACTTATGAAGAGGGGGGTTAAGATCATAGGGACCGGCTGTGAGGCCATAGATAAGGCGGAAGATCGGGACGAATTCAACAAGGTCCTCGATGAACTGAACATTCCCAAGCCCAAGGGATATGCCGTGACGGGTATTGAAGAGGGCGTGAAGCGCGCTGCCGAAATCGGATATCCGGTCCTTGTCCGTCCATCCTTCGTACTGGGCGGCCGGGCCATGCAGATAGTTTCCAAGGAAGCTGACCTTCGCCATTATCTTAAGACGGCGGTCGAGATAGATGAGGACAAGCCGGTTCTCGTTGATAAATATATCAAGGGCAAGGAGGTGGAGGTCGATGCCATCTGCGACGGTGTTGATGTCTTCGTGCCGGGGATCATGGAGCTTGTCGAGCGTACCGGCGTTCACTCCGGCGATTCCATGAGTGTCTATCCCCCTTACTCGATCTCGGACAAGGTCAAGGGCACGATCTTACGCTTCACCAAGCAACTGGGACTCGGCATAGGCATAGTGGGTCTATACAACATCCAGTTCATCGTCGATTCGGATGAGAATGTCTATATAATAGAAGTAAATCCCAGGTCTTCAAGGACGGTGCCCTTCTTAAGCAAGGCCACGGGTTACTCGCTTGCCGATATAGCAACACTCGTTATCCTTGGTGTAAGCCTTAAAGAACAGGGGATATTTACCCTGTATCCGGAAGAGAAGAAGAGGTGGTATGTCAAGGTTCCGGCCTTCTCCTTCAGTAAACTCAGGGGGATGGATGCATATCTGTCGCCCGAGATGAAGTCAACAGGGGAAGCCATAGGATATGATGATAAGCTGCACAGGGCCATGTATAAGGCCCTTATAGCATCGGGCATAAAGCTTCAGAATTACGGTACGGTCCTTGTGACTCTGGCTGATGAGGACAAGGAAGAGGCCCTTCCGCTTATAAAGCGCTTCTACGATCTGGGCTTTAACATAGAAGCGACAACGGTAACGGCTGAATTTTTAAAAGAACACGGGGTTAAGACCAGGATACGCCACAAGCTGTCCGAGGGAAGTGATGAGGTCCTTAAGGTCATTAGGTCCGGATACGTAAGCTATGTGATAAATACACGCGCTATTTTATCGGGAGTCCATTACGGAGACGGGGTTGCAATCCGCCGAACGGCCACCGAGAACAACGTGACCATGTTCACAAGCCTTGATACGGTAAGGGTATTGCTGGATGTGCTGGAGGAGCTGACGATAACTGTATCGACCATAGATGAGTGAAACAGGGAACCGTCCCCTGTTTCACTCAAAGATACTTGTCGAGGGTTTCGATAAGGGAATCCCTCTTCAGGGGCTTGGAGATAAAGTCATCGAAGCCCTCGTTTATGAACATATCCCTGACACCTGACTGATCATTGGCTGTGAGCATGATGAATTTGGCATCCTTATTCATATTCATTGCCGCGGGATCTTCCTTGATCCTTGCGAAGGTCTCAAGCCCGTCCATACCGGGCATCATATGATCGAGGAATATAACATCGTATTTCTTCTGTCTGACCATTTCGATAGCAGCCGTTCCGCTTGTGGCGGAATCGATGTTTACATGAGTATCCTTAAGGAAGAGCTGCATGATCTTTATGTTCGACGGCGTATCATCGACTATCAGGATATTTGCATCCGGAGCCGAAAAAGACGCAGGGCTTGGTGAGGACATGGGGCGGGGTGAGGACACGGGGACGGTTCT
>DPZM01000185.1:1962-4080 GCA_003535955.1 Lachnospiraceae bacterium
CTAGAACCGTCCCCGTGTCCTCACCAAGCCCCGTATCTTCATCAGATTTCCTGACTTCCTGCACAACCGAAAATGAGAATTCCGATCCCTCGCCATAATTACTCTTTATCTCAAGGGATGAATCCATTAGCTCAAGAAGATTTCTTACTATATTAAGGCCGAGTCCCGTGCCCTCGATGTTATGGTTCCTTGCCTTGTCGACACGTTCGAAGGGTATACTGAGCTTTTCGATATCCTCAGGTCTTATGCCGATACCGGTATCCTTGACGCTGACCTTTAACATAACATGAGTTTCGTCAAGCCGCCATACCTTGACGGTCAGTGTGACAAAGCCGGTTTCCGTGTACTTTACGGCATTACTTATAAGATTGAGCGCACACTGCTTGAGCCTCTTGACATCGCCGATAAGGATAGCGGGGAACTCGCCCTCTGTCCTTACCCTGAGTTCAAGTCCCTTATTGGCAGCCGGCCCCTTAGCCATGTCAGAAAGTTCCTTTATCATATTGTTCAGCCGGTATTCCACCGGAACTAATTCCATCTTGCCGGCTTCCAGCTTCTCGGTATCTAAGATGTCATTTATAAGGTCAAGGAGCATCCGGCCTGAAATATCTGCATTCTCTGCGTATTCCCGGATGTTCTCCTCGTGACTCTCCTTAAGGATCATCTCGTTCATGCCAAGGATCGAATTGAGCAGGGTCCTTATATCGTGCGATATAGCCGAGTAGAAGGCCGTTTTGGCCCTGTTCGCACGTTCCGCGTCATCGGCTGCTTCAAGAAGGTCGTTGGATATCTCCTTGAAGAACCTTGACAGCCTGTCGGAGAAGGGTACGATCAGATCATTGTTTTCGGGTACGGTGGGGCGTTCGCAGGCAATGGGAGAGGGAGCGCCTTCTTCCGATTCATCCTCCCTGAAGGCAACCGAAACCAGAGCTGAATTAAGCTCCGCCCCGTTACCGTTAAGGTAGTAGATCTCGGCGTAGCCGTATATAACGGCGGGCGAATCCATGTGCTTCTTATAGAAGCCGATCTCCTCATGTTCCCTGTCCTTAAGCAGCATGAGCCTGTTGGAGCATACTAACAGAAGCCCGCCCTCAGGCTGAAAATCACACACCTCATGGCAATCATCAATCACCTCGGAAAACAGATCGTCGGGGTTACCGTAGCTTAAGCTTATTCTTTCGCCGGGGTAAACCGGAGCGCCGAAGATAAGCTGACCTTCCTTAAGTCCTGTTACTCCGATCCTGGATATCTTCATATCGCCCCTTAAGACGATAAGGGGAAATTCACTAAGGTTCTCGGGAATGATCTGGTTATTCTTAAGACCCAGGTAATTATTGTATATTTCGGTGGCGGGACGTCCGTCTATCTCATTGACAAAGAAGGGATTCTCCTCGACGGTGACCTTCATGATCCTGCCTACGGGAGTCCAGCCCAGGTTATAGTGAACCCTTATATTAAGCCTCCTGCCGCAGAAGGCAAGGATGAAGAGGCGGTGCACCGAGTATTCACGGTCCTTTTCGTAACCGAAGTTCTCATATGCCGGCAGGAGCGAGGTCTTGATACCGAAAACGGGGATATCCTTATGGCCGCGAAGACCGGCCGCCATCACAGCCTCAGCCGAGCAGAAGTAGTCGGGCGGAACAAAATAAACGCCCTTAACATCCTTAAGTCCGTCAAGGAAGCTGCACATCTGCCTGCCCTGCCGCTCCTCCTGCTGGATCCCGGGTTCGATACCCATAAGGCTGACGGATGACTCTTTAAAGAATAAGAAGGACAGGGTGATGCTGTGATCACTGCTGCTTCCGTCAAGCCTTCCTTCCATAATGTCATCGGAGCCGTAATGGTTGGATCCTATGGTAGTGCAGTCGTGAAAGAGCCTGTGTACGCTGTCGCGGAACCGGGCAAAATCATTCTTATCCCATATCTGTGCCCAGGCCAGCAGAACCCTTTCTCCACATTCCGAGTAGGCAGGGTTGCTCCTGATGCCGACAGCCGCTTCTTCCATCTCCTCTATGCTGTTGAAGATGTATGTTTTCTGGATCATAAACCAATTATAAAATAACCGTAAATCATTTACAAGCACTGTCTCCTTAACGACAGCGTAAACTTACCTTTGGA
>DPZM01000190.1:0-4286 GCA_003535955.1 Lachnospiraceae bacterium
TCCCTGTAATAGTGCAATGCCGGAGCATTCAAATATAAGAACCCTCCGACATACACCAAATCAAAATCTTTTATTTAGAAGTTAGCTTTCATGAAGGCTTCGATAGCAGCAGCTGCTACATCCTCATCTTCTCCCTCAACAGTGATGGTAACCTCATCACCCTTAACAACGCCCATTCCCATAAGCTTCATAAGAGCAGTTGCCTTAGCTGACTTATCTCCCTTGGTAATGATAATTTCACTTGTATACTTTTTTGCTTCCTTTACAAGAAGTCCTGCCGGACGAGCGTGGATACCAACTTCATCTGTAATAACATACTTAAATTGCTTCATAATTTCCTTCTCCTTTTTTTTATTTTTAATGTCTGTTGTTTATATGATATCGCATTTATTTGATGCTCTCATAATATTTAAATGTCCCCGTATTTTACATCTTTATAGTCATCGCTGTTTGTAAGAAGAACAACTACGGTATCGGGATGACCTGCCGCCTTGATCTTATCAATATCGAATTCAAGGATTTTCTGTCCCTTCTTAACCTTGTCACCTTCCTTCACGAAAGGCTTAAATCCGTCACCCTTCATTTCCACTGTATCTATTCCGACATGGATAAGAAGCTCCTGATCATTTGCACCGCTGATACCTATAGCGTGCTTACTGTCTGCAACCGATGATATCTCTCCGTCCATAGGTGCATATACAACACCTTCCTCGGGTTCGACACCGATACCTTCTCCCAATGCGCCTGATGCAAATGTAGGATCGGATATTTCGGTATAAGATATAACCTTACCGGGAGTGGGAAGTGCGATCTCACCTGCCGAGCTTGTTATAACCTTCTTCTTTGTCACTTCATTTCCGTCTGACTTAATAGCTGACTTGAGGCTGCTCTGCTTCATCTCGGTATTTCCCGGAGCCTGCTTACTCTCGCCGCCTGAAGATGTCGCTGCCACCGCTGCCCCCTCGGGAAGCTCTTCCTTCCAGATAACCATTGTAAGTGCAAATGCAACACCACCGGATATGAGAAGAAGGATGGTATAAAGTCCGTAATTATTAATGGTCAGATAACCGGGGATACCCGTAACACCGTATGCCGTAGCACCGATCTTTGTTATAGCTCCGAAGATAGCACCGCAAGCGCCACCTATCATACCGCAAATGAACGGCTTCATAAATCTGAAGTTTACACCGAATATAGCGGGCTCTGTGATACCGAGAGCTGCTGACATTGATGAAGGGATTGCTACAGTCTTAAGCTTAGCCTGTCTGCATTTGATACCTACTGCAAGGCAGGCACCGAACTGAGCAAAGTTTGCTGCGGATGCAATGGGCATCCAGGTATTAAGACCTGTTGAGGATAACATACCCGCCTCGATAACATTGTACATATGGTGAAGACCCATGACAACGGTTGCGGGATATATAGCACCCATGATCATAGCTCCGGGCGGGAACTGAACCAGCCACTCAGCGCCCTTAAGCACATAATTCTCAAGAGTTGCAAAGATGGGGCCGATAACTACGAAGGTTGCAAGTGCCGTAAGGAAAACTGTCGTGATAGGAACCACAAAGAGGTCTATCATTTCGGGAACTATCTTGTGAAGCCATTTTTCAATCTTACTCATTATCCATATCGCGATCATGACAGGTATGACATGTCCCTGATAGCCGTGCCGCGAAATCGATCCAAGTACATAATCACCTATATGTATATTTCCGAAAAGATTCCATGTAGGAATTACACCCGTGTCTATTCCGAAGAAACTGTTAATGGCGTCGGGACTTCCTACATTCCAGCCGTTAAGCAGGCTTGTATGTACCATCATAAGCCCGAGCACTGCCGCAAGGAACACATTTGCTCCGAATACTCTTGCAGCACTGACTGCTACTATAACAGGAAGGAATGCAAATGCGGTATTTGCAACCATATCCAGAAATGCGTACCAGTCTGTCTCTGCAAAAGAAGGTATAGCTTTACCGAGTGCCTCAACGACACCCATCATAAGACCGGAGGCTACGATAGCGGGGAGTATAGGTACAAATACATCTCCGACTGACTTAAGCGCTCTCTTCCATGCAGGCTGCTGAGCCGCCGCCGCTGCCTTTACATCATCCTTGGTGGCTGCGGTCATTCCCGTTACTGCAAGGAATTCGTCATACACCTTATTTACAGTTCCTGTTCCGATGATGAGCTGAAGCTGTCCGTTATTCTCGAACATACCCTTTACACCATCTACATTTTCCAGTGCAGACTTATTGATCTTTCCATTATCCTTGATAACAAGTCTGAGTCTGGTCGCACAATGTGCCGCCTGAGCCACATTATCCCTGCCACCTATATTGGCAACGATCTCCTCAGCGCACTTTCTATAATCCAGCGCCATATCGTTTTACCTCCTTGTTCGAAACTTTTATGAAAACGATTACAACTAAATTTCATTATATCACTAGTTTCGGATTTTACAATACCCAATTCATACATTTTTGTAAAATATAATTGTGAACATTTACCAATTCACCCGGTATTCGGATAAAATTCGATTCTCTCCGACTGACTTTAGATCAGACCGAGCTCGGTAAACGCCTTTGCCAGTCCGTCATCCGTAACGGACGGACAAACCATATCCGATACCTGCTTCAGCGCCTCTGCTCCGTTTTCCATGCATACGCTTGTACCGACGGTCTCTATCATTTCAAGATCATTCATGCTGTCACCGAAGCCGTAGGTATCCTCAATCGGTACTCCCAGATGCTCAGCTACCGCTCTCACTCCTCTGCCCTTATCGTACTTTTTGCTTATAAGCTCTCCGTTTATGATGCTTCCGCCTTCCATCTGCTGAATAATAAATCTGTATTTTCCGTCTAAAAGCTCTTCGGTTTCCTTAAGCTGTGACACATCCTCACACATTACTACGATCTTATAAATGGGGGAGCCGTCATACTCCGTCATGGATTTGATCCCGAGGCTTTCCTCTATTGCCTTTCGCCATCTTTCAAGCTCACTATTTCCACCCGACTGTTTTGACATAAACTCTCCTATCCCGTCGTCACACCAGGAGCCGTACTTTGCCTCGATCGTACAAAATACTTCGTTTTTATGAAGTGTATCGAGCGCATTCTTTTTGTCCTCGTCATCCATCGGCGCATCGATTATCTCTTCATCGCCGACCGTAACATAAGCTCCGCCGCTTCCGACTATCCCGTCGAAGCCGTACGCAAGGAGAGGCTTAAGCATATCCAGATTCCTTCCGGTACAAAGAAAAACCTTATTACCTCTATCCTGAGTTTTCCTGATGGCGCTTACCGCACTTTCGGGAGGAATGTTCTCCCCCGGAACTGTCAGCGTACCGTCGATATCTACAAATATAAGTTTCATTATTTATACCGACCCCCTCTCTATGATCTGATAACCGAGCTTCATGTTACTTACAGGTATATCCTTATCCTTTGAGTTTATCATCTTCATAAGGATATTTACCGCCACTCTCCCGCACTCCTCAAAATAGAGCTTCACGGTCGTAAGCTGCGGTTCTGTAATCGTGTCCGCCCAGCTGTTTCCGACTCCCGTAACACTGATATCCTCGGGAATTCTTTTCCCTGCCGCCTTGACAGCCTTCATAACTCCATGCGCTATTGTGTCCGTGGCGCAGATAATACCGTCTGTCTCGGGATGCTCTCTAAGCAGCTTTTCGGCTTGCTCATAGCCGCTCTCTATCGTATAATCCGATACCATACGGATGAGCTTTCCGGGATCGAGTCCCATTTCACTGAAGGCCTTTTCCACGCCTCTTCGCCTTGCCTGTCCTACCGCAGCATCCTCCTCGTCAACTCCTATGTATGCAACATTTCTTTTTTTCTTAAGCATAATGAGAGCAATATCTTTCATGGAATGCACATCATCATGATAAACCGAAGATACTCCGGAGAAGCTCTGTCCCGTAACGACTATGGGAATCTCGCAGGAAGCTATGGTATCCTTAAGGTAAGGTGTCATAACGGTGCCCATAAGGATTATCCCGTCCATGCCGCTTCTCTGCATGCTTTTTATAAACTGAATCTCCTTTTCTTTTTCATTATCCGTACAACCGAGAATGAACTTATAATCATTTTCCTTAAGACCATCCGCAATCCCGGACATGATCTGACTCATGGAATCCGAATGTATGCGAGGAACTATAACTCCCACATGACCGCTCATGCCTGTCCTCATCGTCTTTGCCAATGTATTTGGCGTATACGAGTTTTCCTCCACTACCTTTCTTATCTGTTCTCTCTTCGCTTCACTTA
>DPZM01000190.1:4355-8822 GCA_003535955.1 Lachnospiraceae bacterium
TGAACCTCCGTTAAAGTATCTGCTTACTGCTGCCGTAGAAACGCCGGCCTGACTTGCCACTTCCTTAATAGTCATTTTTATCACCCCGTTATCATAGTTGTATTTTATTAAAGATAAGATGCTTCATTATTTCAGATTAGTCATCAGCCACGCAAAACCATATGCAGGAATGCCGACAGCCACAGCTTTCCGTATTTCTCCGGTCAAAAGATCGGTGTACTGCTCTGTCTCGTTTATCCAGGCAGTTTCATCGTTATCGCCGAAGTTAAAAAGTGCTATCAGCTTTTCCCCCTTATAGTATCTTCCGATTCCGAGAATGTGATCGTTATAGGTTTCAACTATCCATGCATCTGCGGAATTCTCAAATACCCTATGCTCACTTCTCAGTTTTGTAAGAGTCCGGATACCGTCAAAAATCCTCTCCTCTCTGCTGCCCTTCTCCTTCCTTTTTTCCACGCTGTCCCAGTCAAGGCTTCCTCTGTGCAGATAGCGGCTGTCAGCCTGCTTATGAGGATCCTCATGGTATGTATAGTCATTAAGCTGTCCTATCTCATCCCCGCTGTATAGCACCGGAATCCCGCTCTGCGTAAGCAGAAATGCGTGAAGCGTAATATCCAGTCGAATGTATCTGTCCAGCTTATCGTCTCTTTTCTCATACTCGGCTGCCTCTATTCCCGAAAGCGAAGCAGTCGTTCCGCACATTCTCGCATCACCGAGCCTTGGATCGTCGTTATACAACTCACCCCTGCTGTCACTTCCGTACCATGCCCCCTTAAGGTAATCGTTCAGGTATTTTTTATGCGCAACCTCTTCAATTCCGAACTGCTTCAGATAGTCATAATCAAGTCCCCATCCGATGTCGTCATGGCATCTCAGATAATTCAGGAATACATACTGCTTGGGTAGATTGAAAACAATCCCCAGCTGATGCTTAAGCAGCCTTACATCCTTCGTCGCAACCGTATGCCAGGTGCTTGCCATCGTGGTAACATTATAAAGCATGTGACACTCGGGCTTTGTGACACTTCCGAAATAAGGAACCACCTTTGAGGGTTCCATTACCACCTCACCCAGAAGCAGTGTTCCGGGACAGACCACTGATGCTGCGATACGCATTATACGAACAAGGCTGTGAACCTCGGGAAGGTTTCGGCAGTTAGTTCCGAGAGTCTTCCAGATATAGGGAACCGCATCGAGTCTGATAATGTCAACGCCCTGATTGCAAAGATAAAGCATATTTTCCGTCATGTCGTTAAAGACTGTGGGATTACGATAATTAAGATCCCATTGATAAGGATAAAATGTGGTCATGACAACCTTTCCCGCCTCATCACACCAGGTGAAATTACCGGGAGCAGTTTGAGGGAATACCTGAGGCACCGTCTCCTCATAGCGACTCGGGATATCCCAGTTGTCAAAGAAGAAATATCTGTCCTGAAATTCCTTCTCGCCGGCACGGGCACGCTTTGCCCACTCGTGTTCCTCGCTGGTATGATTCATTACAAAGTCAAGGCACACACTTATGCCCCTCTCATGGCAGTCCTTTGCAAGCGCAGCAAGATCCTTCATGGTTCCGAGTTCAGGCTGTACCTTTCTGAAATCCGCCACGGCATAACCGCCGTCACTTTTTCCTTCGGGACTTTCGAGAAGAGGCATCAGATGAATGTAATTAACACCGCATTCCTCCACATAATCAAGATGCTTTCTGACACCATTCAGGTTTCCGGCAAAGCAGTCCGTATACATAAGCATTCCCAACATCTCCTTGCCTGCGAACCAGTCCTCTACAACCGCTCTTGCTTCATCCATCTCCTTAAGAGTTTTGCTTCTTTTCTTATGATAGGAATAAAGCATATCCAGAAAGTATTCGAACGCCTGCCCGTCGCTGTTATAAAGCTCAAAGTAAAGCCACTTCAGCTCGTCATAGTATTCCGACAGTCTTTCTTTAAAGGTATTATCCCATTTTTTATTTTCGATCATTTTATTTATCCCCCGTCATGATGATCATCCCGTTTCAGGAAATGCAATCGTCCGGCTAACATTTGAAACCATATTGTAAACGATTTCACTTTTTTTATTATAAAAAAAGTGCCCGCAAGGTGCAAGCACTTTTTTACTATAATCTTTACTTTCTGCTTTCGATCAAAACTTCGACTTCCTGCTTTGAAGGCATTACTCTGAGAGCCCCCTTCTTCGTGGTGATAATCGACGCTCCCGCATTTGCGAAGGTCAGCATTTCTCTCATATCGTCTTCGGTATAATCCCTGAGTCCGTTTTCAAGTACATAATGAAGGATTCCTGCGCAGAATGTGTCTCCCGCTCCGGTCGTTTCGATGGTATTTTCCTGTATAAAAGGCATTACCGTTACCTTGCCGTTTTTTCTGTAACAGCTGCTTCCGTCACGGCCCATGGATACAAGGATCATTTTTATGTCGGGATACATTTCCCAAAGCCTCTTTACGCCCTCATCAAAATCATTTTCACCGGTGAACCAGTTTATCTCATTGTCAGAAATCTTAAGGATGTCGCATTTACTCATCCCATAGGATATTTCCTTTCTTGCAGCATCTAAGGTTTCCCAAAGAGGCTCCCTGAGATTCGGATCAAAGGAGATCGTAACACCTGCATTCTTTGCGATATCAAGTGCCTTTACGGTAGCTGACCTTACGGGCTCCGAGGTCATGGAAAGAGAACCAAAATGGAATATCTTCGCATTTTTAATCAGTTCCTCATCAACCTCATCTGCACTCAGCATCATATCCGCACCGGGATTTCTGTAAAATGAAAAGTCCCTGTCACCATCCGGAAATGTGTGAACAAAGGCAAGCGTGGTATGAATCTTTTCATCCGTGACAAGTCCCTCAGTACCGATGCCAACTTCCTTAAGTGCGCCTATAAGTTGCGTTCCGAACATATCCTTTCCGACCTTGCCGATAAATGCCGTGCTGTGTCCGAGCCTTGTCAGCATCGCAAGCACATTGCAGGGTGCCCCGCCGGGGTTTGCCTCCATAACCGGATTCCCCTGTGCACTCACTCCGTTCTCCGTAAAATCTATAAGTAATTCACCTAATGCAACTACATCCTTACCCATTTAGTGTACCTCCCTATTACAACTCTCACAGCCTAGTAGCTGTGAAGGACCTTAAAGCCCCTTTCATTTTCATCCAAGGGCATATTTTCCGTCTCTATATCATATATATGTACAAAGCTTCCGGCATCGATTTCTCCGAGAAACCGCGATATCAGATCCTGATCCCCCTGTACCTCCAGCTCCACTCTTCCATCATAGAGATTTCTTACATAGCCCGTAAGGCCGAGTCCCCGGGCCGCATAATTTGCCCTGTATCTGAAACCGACTCCCTGAACATCACCGGATATCAACATATGTTTTCTGACCTTCATATCATTTTACCTGTTCCGCAAGTTTTATCAACAGTTAATTGTATCATCACATCATTAAATTTGATGAATCCCTTCTTTTAGTCCTTCAATTGTAGGAAAATCCTTATCCACATCAAGATTATCAGATGCTCCAGGACTTATTTTCCCGTCAACTGACATAAGCATAAAAAGCGTAGTAATCGGTCTGTTCATCTAATTATCCTTTCCATCTTCAGAGTTGTTAAACTGTAATAAACTTTTACAAGCTATCACTTATATTATACAAACATTCATTTAATCTTGAGAACCGTATTATATCCATGATTAATTATCACAACATAAGTAATTACAGAGACACCTGTGGCAAAGATAAGCAGCATAATACAGGATGCAATGATTATTGCCACATTGTTGTCATCAGTAAATGCCGAAACAACTATTATAGGGATAACAAAAGCAAGAAAACATATAATCCCAAATATAATTCCTTTAAGAAATGTAGGTTCAAATCCTTTCTTCCTCTCTTCTATAACACTGCGAACTCCGTAAGCAAGTTCTGTTTCTCCACTACCAAGTATTTTATGCTTTGACAACTCCCATATGGTAAGCACTATTATCATTGCCACAACAATAAGTATAAGGAGCTGTATAACCAATCCCACTATAGCATATGGTTCATTGAATGTAGATATGACAATCCCTGCAAATGGGGAAACAAAGAAAAGAAATATAGCTATCACGATATTTCTGGCTGATTTTCTATTGATATCCAGATAACTTTGTATCTCAGAAAGTTCTATCATTTTAGTATTTGAGGAAACCTTTTCAAGATCAGTTGTTTTCCCGTTCTCATCACTATTTATATTTTTAAATCCTACATTGTTATCCAGAAATGTCAGATCGTACTCATCTTTCAGAAGAAAGTCTGTAGGAACACCAAAAAAATCAGAAATTTTCATTATCTTATTCAGATCAGGCGTCGCCTGTGCCATTTCCCATTTCGAAACTGCCTGCCTGCTCACTCCAATCTCTGCTCCGAATTCTTCCTGCGAAAGCCCATTTTTCTTTCTTAATTCAGTTATTTTT
>DPZM01000210.1:0-122 GCA_003535955.1 Lachnospiraceae bacterium
CAGCGCTGGTCCATCGCCCACCTCTATCAGGCGATCTTAAACGGCGAAGAGCATGTTAAGGACATTGCCTTCCTCACCACGCTGGCAGGCTACATCCACTATAAATTAAGCGGATGCAAGGT
>DPZM01000210.1:308-3389 GCA_003535955.1 Lachnospiraceae bacterium
CCCAAGGTGCTGAATGCGGGCGAGGATGCAGGTACCCTTACGGCGGAAGGTGCAGAATACCTTGATCCGGAGGGAGACCTCGAAGCCGGTATCCCCATGTGTCCTCCCGAGGGCGATGCGGGAACGGGAATGGTAGCGACCAATTCGGTCAAAGTCAGGACCGGTAACGTATCCGCAGGTACTTCCTTCTTCGCGATGGTGGTCCTTGAAAAGTCACTTAAAAAGAGGCATGAGGAACTTGATATGGTAACTACTCCCGACGGTTCTCCTGTTGCCATGGCTCACTGCAATAACGGTACCACAGACCTTAACGGCTGGGTTAACCTTTTTAAGGAATACGAAGAGGCCAAGGGCAATAAGGTTGATATGGGTCAGCTCTACTGGGTGCTCTACAATAAGGCTCTTGAGGGCGACAAGAACTGCGGCGGCCTTCTTGCCTATAACTATAATGCAGGCGAGGCTATCACGGGTCTCAACGAGGGACGTCCCATGTTCATAAGGACACCGGATGCTAAGTTCACCCTTGCCAACTTTATGAGGACACATCTGTATGCATCGCTTGCAACCCTTAAGATCGGATGCGATATCCTCTTCAAGGAGGAGAAGGTTCCGGTTGACATGCTCTACGGACACGGCGGTTTCTTCAAGACCAAGGGTGTCGGCCAGAAGATGCTCGCAGCCGCCATGAACGCACCCGTTGCCGTTATGACTACGGCAGGCGAGGGCGGCCCCTGGGGTATGGCGATACTTGCGGCATATATGCTAAAGGGTAAGGGTACAGACCTTGCGGCTTATCTTGCTGATAAGGTATTCGGATCAGACGCGGGTGAAGTCGTTAATCCGGACCCTGCGGATGTCAAGGGATTCGACGAGTATACGGATGCTTACAGGAAGACACTTCCTGCCCAGGAAGCAGCCGGCAAGCTCTTTACAATTTAGGAGACAAGGGACGGTTCTATGTCTCTTAAATCGGCAGATAAAATTTTAAGAAAAGAGGAGTGAAATGTTAGAACAACTTAAGAAAGATGTATATGAAGCAAATATGGAACTTGTCCGCAAGGGACTTGTTATCTATACCTGGGGTAATGTTTCGGGTATCGACAGGGAGTCCGGATACTTTGTCATCAAGCCCAGCGGTGTTGATTACGATACCTTAAGCCCCGACGATATGGTTGTAATGGACCTTGAGGGCAACAGGGTAGAGGGTAAGTATAAGCCCTCAAGCGATACCGCGACCCATCTTGAATTATACAAGCGTTACCCTGAGATAGGCGGTATCGTTCACACTCATTCAACCGAAGCTGTTGCATGGGCTCAGGCAGGAAGGGATATCCCTCTTTACGGAACGACACATGCCGACCATTTCTTAGGCCCCATCCCCTGCGCAAGGAATCTTACGGATGAGGAGATAAACGAGGCCTATGAGAAGAACACCGGCCTTGTTATCATCGAGACCTTCGAGAAGAGGGGAATAGACCACAGGTACACCGAGGCTGTTCTGTGCAAGAACCATGGGCCATTCACCTGGGGCAAGGATGCAGATGAGGCCGTTCACAACGCCGTTGTCCTTGAAGAGGTCGCCAGGATGGCAAGGCTTACCGAGGTTATAAACCATGATGTCAAGCCTGCTCCCGACAATATCAAGGAGAAGCACTTCAACCGCAAGCACGGGGCCAATGCATATTATGGACAGTAGTACTCTCCGGTTCTGCAGGATGTGCGACATCGTAGCCTCGATACCGCAGGATATCGGCGCCTATGCGGATAAGCTCTACCGGCTTATGCCTGAAGGAGAGAGGGCGGGAGAAGGCCTTATTAAGGACAGGATGTCATTCTGTGAAGGATGTGACAGGAATTCCACGGGCACCTGTCTTGCGTGCGGTTGCTACTGTCTTATAAGAAGCATGAAGAAGGACAATAAATGTCCGAAAAGGAAGTGGTGACGGATGGTAAAAAGATCCCTCATCACGGTCAGGATAACAATATATAAGAGGCAGGCAGAAGAGACAATATAGGATGCGACAGAGGAGGAAACATGACTCAGCTTACGATCAACGAAACCAAAGAACTTGATACCATAGCCCCCGAGATCTACGGACACTTTTCGGAGCATTTGGGAAGGTGTATCTATGAGGGCCTTTACGTGGGTGAGGATTCCGACATACCCAATGTTAACGGCATGAGGAAGGATGTTGTGGATGCCCTTAAGGAGATGGGTATACCCCTTCTTCGCTGGCCGGGCGGATGCTTTGCCGATGAATACCACTGGAAGGACGGTATAGGTGATAAGAAGGACCGCAAGAAGATGATCAATACCAACTGGGGAGGAGTGGTGGAAGACAATTCCTTCGGTACCCATGAGTTCATGGAGCTGTGCCGCCAGCTGGGATGTAAGACCTATATCAACGGAAATGTTGGAAGCGGATCGGTACAGGAGATGTCCGAGTGGATAGAGTATATGACGCTTGACGGCTCATCGCCCATGTCGGAGCTTCGTAAGAAGAACGGACATGAAGCTCCCTTCAAGGTTGATTACTTCGGCGTTGGCAACGAGAACTGGGGATGCGGCGGCAACATGACACCCGAGTACTACGCCAATGAATACAGGAGATACCAGACCTTCATCCGCCAGTATGATCCTAAGAATCCCATCAAGAGGATATGCTGCGGAGCCAATTCGGAGGACTACTACTGGACCAATGATGTGATGGAGACTTGCTATAAGCACGTTGACCCTGCCCAGCATGGCTTTATGGACCTTCTGTCCCTGCACTATTATACCCTTCCCGAAGGCTGGCTTCCCAAGGTAAGTGCCACCGAGTTCGATGAAGACCTGTGGTATAAGACCCTGTGGGCTGCCCATCATATCGAGGAGCTCATAAGGCGTCACGGGGCCATCATGGATAAGTACGATCCTGAAAAGAAGGTGGGTATGTCGATCGATGAATGGGGAACCTGGTTTGAGGTTGAAGAGGGTACCAATCCCGGCTTCCTCTATCAGCAGAACACCATGAGGGATGCCCTTGTTGCGGGTATATCACTTAACATCTTCAACAAGCACTGCGACAGGGTTAAGCTTGC
>DPZM01000007.1 GCA_003535955.1 Lachnospiraceae bacterium
ACATGAAGTTCATGCTCAACGGTGCGGTTACCCTTGGAACCATGGACGGAGCCAATGTTGAGATATGCGATCTTGTAGGCAAGGAAAATATTTACGTCTTCGGTGAGGATTCAGATACTGTCATCAAACACTACGAGAAGGCTGATTACGTATCTAAGGATTACTATAAGAAGAGCAAAGTCATAAAAGAGGCGGTTGACTTTATCGTGAGCAAGGAAGCCTTAAAGGTCGGAGATAAGGAGAACCTCGAGCGCCTCTACAAGGAGCTCCTCAACAAGGACTGGTTCATGACACTCCTTGATCTTGAAGACTATATCAAGGTGAAAGACAAGGCCTTTGCCGATTATGAGGATACCGATACCTGGCGTAAGAAGATGCTTACAAACATCGCCAAGGCAGGCTTCTTCTCATCCGACCGTACCATAGCAGAGTACGACAGAGATATCTGGAAGACGTTAAAATAATAGATGAGCGAACCGGAGTGAATTTCGGACGAGAGAAACGGTGCTCCCCGACCGTGTGACACTTTAGCTCTGAATAAAAGTGTCACATTTGTGCAGGGAAGGCCTCTGTGAAAAGTTAGAAGGAAAGGAACATAACATGATCGATTGGTTAAAAAAAGCCGTTTTCTACGAAATCTACCCCCAGTCCTTCTGCGACAGCAACGGCGACGGGATAGGTGACTTTAATGGTATAATAAGCAAGCTTGATTATATAAAGAGCCTGGGCGCCAATGCCCTGTGGATCAACCCCTGCTTCGATTCTCCCTTCAAAGATGCGGGATATGACGTAAGGGATTATAAGAAGGCAGCAGCCAGGTATGGAACGAACGAAGAGCTCTACCGCCTTTTTGAAGAGGCCCATAAACGGGACATTAAGGTCCTGCTCGATCTTGTTCCGGGTCATACCAGTGAGGAGCACGAGTGGTTTAAGGAAAGCGGTAAGGCCGAGAAGAATGAGTATTCCGACAGGTACATATGGACTGACGGCTGGATCATGGGAATGGCCGGCCACCCTTACATAGGCGGTGAATGTGACCGTGACGGCACATATATGCTTAATTTTTTCAAGTGCCAGCCTGCCCTCAATTTCGGATTCTTAAATCCTAAGGAACCATGGCAGCAGGCTATTGATGATGAGGGTCCGCTTGCAACAAGAGAGGCAATCCGAGATGTGATAAGGTTCTGGTTGTCACACGGGTGCGATGGCTTCCGCGTTGATATGGCTGGATCCCTGGTTAAGGATGATGATGACAGAAAGTCAGGCACCTGCGAAGTGTGGAGGGATATCTTTAAGCCCATAAGGAAAGAATTCCCGGAGGCTGCCTTTATAGCGGAGTGGAACGATCCCGAGGTATCAATAAACGGGGCGGGCTTTGATATGGATTTCTACCTCGATCATCCGGGCAACGGATATAATTCCCTTATGAGGGATTATGAAGCAAATGATACGGATCTGAGCTTCTTTAAGAAGAAGGATAAGTGCGATATCACACGCTTCCTTGGTGAATATCTTCCAAGGTATTATAATACAAAGGATAAGGGCTTTATCTCCATGATCACATGCAACCATGATACCATAAGGCCCGCTTATACCTTATCGGTTGATGAACTTAAGGTGGCCTATGCGACCCTTATGACTCTTCCCGGAGTTCCGTTTATCTACTACGGGGATGAGATCGGCATGCATTACCTTGATGTCCATACCAGGGAAGGCGGTTACACAAGGACCGGAAGCCGTACTCCCATGCAATGGGATGATTCGGCGAACAGGGGCTTTTCAACTGCAGCAAAGGATAAGCTCTATCTTCCCGTTGACGAAAATAAAGAAGCGCCCACCGTGGAAAGTCAGGAGAAGGATGACAACTCACTCCTTAATACCGTCAGAAGGCTTACGGCCCTTAAGGCTTCATACAGTGATTTTGATTCGGACGGTGATTTTGCCGTTTTGCATACAGGTGAGGACGAGCCCTTTGTATACAGGAGGGGGAACCGCATTTGCATTGTGAATCCGTCATCAGGGACCCTCAGAGTCAGCGACAGCTTTTTTGACGGCAGAACAATAATCTTTGCGGCAGGAACCTGTACGATAGATAAAGATACGGCAATAGCAGGCCCCGGTTCTTTTGCAATCATATAGTAAAAGTGACACAGCGTTCATAATCGATTCATAATCGATGTGTCACTTTTGAATGTACAAACATAGGCTGATGTGATATAATATTTATTACCTCACCAATAGTACATAAGGGAGGTGCTTATGGTAGATTCCCCGGATATTGGTCGAAAGATCAGCAGTTCATTTGTCGACAGGATGGAAGGCGGGGCCTTCGCTTTCAGCGCGGATGATGAGCAGAAGCTTGTATATGTGAACGATAATTTGATCCGCCTCTTCGAATGCAAGGACGCGGATGATTTGCTTGCACATGTAGGCGGCAGGCTTGAGGGGATGATACATGACCCGGCTCCTTCAATAATACTTAATGAGATAAGCAGACAGGTCGAGGAATCAAAGAACGGTTCCGGATATGTTTTCTATAATATTAAAACGAAAAAGGGTGACGTCCTTCGCGTTGTCAATCACTGGACTCTGGTCCATGATGATGACCTGGGGGATGTTTTTTATGCGACGATATATCTTCACAGGCTGGATAATGCGGCAAATGATTTCGATATAGTCACAGGACTTTTAGGCAAGCGGAAGTTTGACAGGTATGCGGCAGGGATCAACCGGCAGTTCATCGAAGAGAACGATAAGATGACCTTCGCCATAATATATGTAAATCTCGTGAATTTTAAGCTGCTGAACCTGGAGCGCGGCGTAAATGAAGGCAATGCCTGCTTAAGGAAGGTCGCCAAGGTCCTTGGAAGTGTTTACGGGAATGCATTTGTATCGAGGCTGTCCGACGACCATTTTGCCGTGTTTACCGAATACGAGAGCTCGATTGACAGGACCGAGCAGGCTATAAGGACATTCGCTGAGGATTACGGAAACAGGTATAATGTCATACTCAAGTTTGGCATCTACAGGTTTGAGCCCGGCCCCGATTTTTATGTTGAGACGGCTCTGTCGCGTGCAAAAATGGCTTGTGACACGGTTAAGAAGGCTGATAAGACCGATTACGCGGAATATTCGTCCGAGCTGGCCGAACGCGTAAAAACAACTGAGTATGTCGTCGGTAAGATAGATGAAGCCATTAAAAATGAATGGATCAGGATCTATTACCAACCGGTCGTAAGGTCACTGACCGGGAATGCCTGCAGCATGGAGTCACTTGTCCGCTGGATAGATCCCGAGATCGGTTTCCTTGCGCCTGACAAGTTCATCGGTGTCCTTGAGGAAGAGAGGTGTATCTATAAGCTTGACTGCTATGTGGTCGAGAAGGTATGCAGGACCATAGGAGAGCGGCTTAAGGAAGGATTGCCGACAGTTCCTGCGTCTGTTAATTTTTCAAGGGTTGATTTCATCATGTGCGACATGCTGGGCGTTGTTGAGGAGGCAGTTAAGAAGCACGGCGTTCCCAGGGAGTACCTTCATATTGAAATAACAGAGAGCACGATCTCTTCCGACGAGGAGCTGATGCGGAAGGTGATAGATGATTTCAGGGCTGCGGGCTACGAGATATGGATGGATGATTTTGGCTCGGGCTATTCGTCCCTTACCATGCTCAAGGATTATGATTTTAACACCTTAAAGCTTGACATGCGTTTCCTTACGCCGCTTACGGATAAGTCAAAGAGCATAATAAAATCGGTAGTTACCATGGCCAAGGATATAGGGATGAAGACCCTGGCCGAGGGGGTTGAGACCAGGGAACAGCTTGATTTCCTGAGGGAGATAGGCTGCGGATTGATACAGGGTTACTATTACGGACGTCCGGAACCTGTTGAGGATGTTTTCG
>DPZM01000138.1:0-1329 GCA_003535955.1 Lachnospiraceae bacterium
CATCAAAGAAAGCTACCTCCTCGGTCTCTTATGTAATTATAACACATTTTTTAAAACAGGGGGATGGTTCTCCGTTTCATTACAGTTATCCGGATATTTTTAAGAATATGAGCAGCATCACGGCAGCGAAGCCCGCAGCAAATGCCAGAGTCCCCTTGTCATTGTCTTTATAAGACGCAATATGAGGGATCTCTTCTATCGTAGTATAGATAAGCGCTCCGCCTGCTACTGCCATTATGTACGGGAGTGAACCGGAAAACAGGACAACTATCACAACCGTAACCACTCCAAGAAGCGGAATGGGAACACCGGATACTACCCCCATGAAGAATGCCTTACCTGCTCCGGTACCCTTTTCTCTTATCGGAAATGACACACAGATAGCCTCCGGGACATTCTGGAATGCGATGGCTATCGCCAATACGACTGCCACAGATGAGGGTATCCATTCAGTCTTCATAAAATGAGCGGCATATATCGCTCCCAACGCAATTCCCTCAGGTATATGGTGGATCACTTCGGTCAGCATAACCTTAATATCCGGGGACAGCCTGCTCTCAGGTCCCTCTGTTATATCTGAATAAATGTGTGTGTGAGGTACGATCCGGTCAAACAGTATCTGGATCATCACACCCAGGCAAAAACACACTGTCACCGGGATGATCCCGTTCGTATCTGCTTTGCCCAATCCACCTATGGCAGGCTCTATCATCCCCCACACCGCTATTGAAAACATGATGCCCGATGCACATCCTGCCAAAATCATACGTATGTCATCCGAGAACCGCTGCTTTTTTGCGTATATGACAGCAGAACCCGAAAGCGTTCCGATAAGAGGTATGAGCATTCCGAATATCGTATCACTGTCAGCCAGAGTCTGCGACCTGTCAAGAAATGTAATAAGAGAACGGAATCCGATAAATATGAGTATCGTTCCTCCCATGATCTCGGATCCGGACTTATAACGGTCGCCAAAGACACTTCCGATTCCTACTCCCGCTGCCGAAATGATAAAAGTGATAACCCCTATTACGGTCACGGCAATGATCACATTGGCAAGATTCCCCGCCTTAAGGACCTTTACCGGAACAGCAACAAATGTTATTCCTACCGCAAGGGCGTCTATACTGGTTGCCACCGCCATCATGAACATTGTCTTAATATCAAAACCGGGAGACAGATCCTCTTCAGGTGAAAGTGCCTCCCTGATCATATTCAACCCTATAAGCGAAAGCAGTCCGAAGGCTACCCACGGAGCGATCATACTTATATACTTTTCAAATCTCTCTCCGATAAGGAAACCCGTCAAAGGCATTACGGCCTGAAATG
>DPZM01000138.1:1454-2600 GCA_003535955.1 Lachnospiraceae bacterium
AGACACTGCAAATGCATCCATAGCAAGTCCGATCGACAAAAGGATCAGCTCAAACAAACCCATTTATACATCTCCAAGACAAAAACTTAATTCCCTATAATAATACTACCAGTAATTCATTTTTCATAGTCACGTACTTTACAGTATTATTACTTTCATCATCTATATATCCTTACTCTGCAGTTAAGCTTACCCTTCTTACTTAAGCTCAACTCCTCTGAGTATTCGAACTTGCCCTTGCCGCGTACGGATATCTTATCGCCTGTGCTTAACTGCTTTGCGTTCTCACTGCAGCTTCTTCCGTTAAGATGTACAAGTCCTTCGGGAAACAGCCCAAGCGCTTCCTGTCTTGACAGGTTATATACCCTTGCCACAACAGCATCAATTCTCCGCGAGGATACCTGTATGACTTTATCCTCCATATCGGGCGCGGTTATTTCATCGATATTATCCGCTATTTCGGTTTTTACGGATGTATGCTTCACCCTCGTAAGGTTGTCAATAATGAACTGTGCTATATTGTCCTTACAAAAAACACAGGCTTCCTTGTCCTTTACAAAAATATCTCCCAGCATCTCGCGTTTTATGCCAAGGTTCATCAGGGCTCCAAGAAAATCCCTGTGGCCAAGCTCATCCGCGAATTTACTTGCAAGAGGCCTTATGGTCAGGGCCGTTATAGGGAATTCCTGCACATAACCCAGTTCATCTTCACTTCCGAACCTGATCATCCTGCGCTCGGACAATTCACATCCCCCGAACAATTCAGGATGGGCATATCTAAGTCCGGACTCATTTTCATAGTATACCTCAAGCTCGGCCAAAGACATAAAGTCAGTAAAGGTATACTGGCCGTTATTATAGCTTCTTTCCGCAAGCTCGCGCAGTCTCTGTATTTCATCCATATTTTCCGCTCTGCAACTAACAGCCAAACAGAGCGGATGATCTTTCCATTCTGTCTGCTATCTTCACTCCGAAGGGACATCTGCTCTCACAGCTCTTACATCCTATGCATTCAGCTGCCGTGTGCTTCAGTGCCTTATAATGCTCCACAACACTCTGCGGAACCTTATCCTGTACCGTGGCAAGATCATAGAATTTATTCACCATCGCGATATCGATATCCTTGGGACAAGGCTTGCAGTGGCC
>DPZM01000187.1 GCA_003535955.1 Lachnospiraceae bacterium
ATCTCCTTCTCTATCACTGCCTCGCCTAGCTTAGCCGTATCCTCCGTGGCGTAATCGATAAGGAATTCCTTAAGGGTCATAAGGGCGTTGGGGTGGCAGCAGTTCTGTATCTGTCCCGACTTGCACAGCTCCATGAACCGATCGCCCGTTCTTCCTTCCCGGTAGCAGGCCGTACAGAAAGATGGAATATAGCCTGCCCTCATAAGCCAGTTTACAACCTCGTCAAGGGTCCTGTTATCCGAAACATCGAATTGTTCGGTGTCGTGCGGCCGTTCCTCCTCGGCATAACCTCCCACGGATGTCCTTGATCCGCCGCTTATCTGACTTACACCCAGGCGTATGATCTTTTCACGGACCTCTGGTGTCTCGCGTGTCGATATTATCATTCCGGTATAGGGGACCGCTATACGTATGCAGGCCGCTATCTTACAGAACATGTCATCACTCAGTGAATTGTCAAAGTCACCCGGGTCAATGTCATCGGCCTTCTTTACCCTCGGTACGCTGATGGTGTGCGGGCCTACGCCGTGCACGGCTTCAAGGTGCTCCGCATGCATGAGCAGGCCTGCAAATTCATAGGCGTAATTATCGAGGCCGAACAGTACACCTATTCCCACATCATCGATGCCCCCTTCCATTGCACGGTCCATCGCTTCCGTATGATATGCGTAGTCATGCTTGGGGCCTGTGGGATGGAGTACCTCATAATTATCCTTATTATAGGTTTCCTGAAAGAGTATATAGGTTCCGATGCCTGCATCCTTAAGCTTACGGTAATTCTCCACGGTAGTTGCCGCTATGTTTACATTCACGCGCCGTATTGCCCCATTCTTGTGCTTGATCGAATAGATCGTTTTGATGCATTCAAGGATGTATTCTATCGGATTGTTTACGGGATCTTCTCCCGCTTCTATCGCAAGGCGCTTATGTCCCATATCCTGAAGGGCTATGACCTCTTTTGCCACTTCCTCCTGGGTAAGCTTCTTGCGCGGTATATGCCCGTTCTTAAGATGGTAAGGACAGTAGAGACACCCGTTCACACAATAATTGGAAAGATACAGGGGAGCGAACAGGACTATCCTGTTTCCGTAGAAGTCCTTCTTGATCTGTTCCGCAAGATCATATATCTCCTTTATCTTATCCGGATCCTCACAGGCTAACAGTACGCTTGCTTCACGATGGTTTAAACCCTTTCTCTCCTTAGCCTTCTTTATTATCTCATCGATGAGCTTTATGTCATTTTTGTGTTTGTCGGCATATTCCAAGGTTCTTTTTATCTCTTCATCATTTATGAATTCCTCCGCTTTCATGGAATGTGGATCGTATTTGATCATTTATAATCGCCCCTTTCAGTTACTATCCTGCATCCGGTCTTTTCGATCCGGGCTTTTAAGCATTCTATACATTGCGCGGCTTCATCGCCGGTACATATCTTATTATCATAGAGCAGATACTTATCCCTGACTCCGGCAGGTGACAGGTTTGGCATGAGTACATTCGCTCCTGCCATGATACCCTTCTCCCGTCCTAAAGGATCTATGGTTCCGAGAGCTGTAGTTGCGGGAAGTAAAACCCTTGGCAGGGTGAGCCTTATAAGTGACAGAAGGAAAGTCGTCATCTCGGCACTTCCCGGCTCCTGCGCGGCAAAAGGGGTATCCTTATGCGGAATGAACGGACCTATCCCGACCATCTGCGGATCAAGTTCCTTTAAAAACAGCATTTCGTCTGCCAGGTCTTCAACTGTCTGGCCCGGGGAGCCCACCATAAAGCCCGCTCCTGTCTGGTATCCCAGCTCCTTAAGCATGCGTAGGCACATAAGCCTGTTCTCATGGCTCATGTTCTCAGGATGAAGCTTCTTATAATGTCTGGGATTTACGGTTTCGTGACGGAGCAGATACCTGTCAGCGCCTGCTTCCTTAAGAGCACGGTAGCTTTCATATGACCGTTCCCCTACAGACAGGGTTACGGCGCAGTCCGGATGATTCTTCTTGATCTTTGATATTATATCAGTCAGGATATCATCCGTATAAAAGTTATCCTCACCGCCCTGCAGGACAAAGGTCCGAAAGCCCAGTTTAAAGCCTGCATCCGCACAGGATACTATTTCCGAAGGATCAAGCCGGTACCTTTCAACACATCTGTTTCCGACCCTAATCCCGCAGTAGTAACAGTTATTCCTGCAATTATTTGTAAATTCGATGAGACCGCGAATAAAAACGCGGTCTCCGTAATGTTGTATTCGAACTTCAGTGGCAAGTCCTGCCGCATACTCTCTGACGCTGTCTCTGTTTTTTATAAGCTTAAGGTACTCATCTCTGTCAAGAACATTGTCTTTGGCAAGCCTGTCCACAAGTTTCTTATACATATATCTGATTCTAACTCTCTATCATCTGTTTAAGCGATCTCTCAACATTGCCTGTAACGTCCTTAACAAGGCTTATCGATGCCGTTGCTTCCTCGGAAGAAGCCACAAGGTTCATGGCGCGGCCGTTAACCCTGTCAACTATCTCGTTAAGCTTGCCTGCTTCGTCGATAAGACGCTCAACCGTCTCCTTGATGTCCTTATTATTCTTGTTGGAGTCATCCGCTGTTGTCTTGGAATCCTCGGCAAGCTTCTTGATCTCTTCGGCTACGACTGCGAAGCCCCGTCCTGCCTCGCCTGCACGAGCTGCCTCTATCGAAGCATTAAG
>DPZM01000084.1 GCA_003535955.1 Lachnospiraceae bacterium
GGAATCGTAGTACCTCAGGGCAATGGAATCGTAGTACCTCAGGGCAACGGAATCGTAGTACCTCAGGGTAATGGAATCGTAGTACCTCAGGGTAATGGTATTGTAGTACCTAAGGGCAACGGAATCGTAGTACCTCAGGGTAATGGTATCGTAGTACCTAAGGGCAACGGAATCGTAGTACCCAAGAATGGCGGTATCGTAGTACCCAGCGGTAACGGCATCGTAGTCCCTGCAGGTTACGGAATCGTAACACTTAAGGATGGCGGTATTTTAATCCCTGCCGGCAACGGAATCGTAACGCCTGCAAATGGTGGTATAGTAACGCTTGCAGATGGTGGAATCATAGTACCCACCGGTAACGGAATCGTAACACCTGCAAATGGTGGTATAGTAATACCAAAGGGCTCCGGTATAGTATTCCCTTGCGGATCACAGTTATATTACATGTATTGATCTGTATGACCTGAATATTCAGGCCACTATACCATATCCTTTGTGTATGCAATTTATACATAATTTGATATTAAGAAAAACTCCTGTCTGTGACAGGAGTTTTTTTACAGGTTTGCAGTGGATCCATTCAGGTATTGACACATTGGTTCAGAACCAATGTGTCAGTTTAGAGATATGTGATATGTAAGATCAGCAAGGTCTGCGATGAGAGAGGCGCAGGCCTTCTCATTTTCCCATTTTATGGTAAGAGTACTTCCTGACGCAGATACACTGATCCGGCTGTCTGAAGAAAAGGCGGGATTGGAATTTCGTATCTTAAGAAGGCGGAGCTGCTCCCTGACAACATCCTTTTCAAGAGCTGCCTCTATATCTGAGGATGTCAGGTTGGTCCTGTTTATCTCTTTGTGCCCACCGTCACCTGCCCGCTTGACAGCCTCATGATCGTTCTTTCCCGCGAAGAGGTCAAGATACCATACCTGAGGCTTGCCGGGCATAAAGAGCTGGATGGAACGCGCAAGAAGCAGCTTACGGTCATCCTCACCCAGGGCACTGTAGTAGGTCGCATTAACCTGGTAATACATGTTCCTGGCTCCGTGTAAGTCCTTAACATATCCGCCGCGGGATACGATAAGGTCGATAAGGTTCTGTATTTCCTCTTCGGGCAGGAGGCCCTTTAAGTCAAGAACCGGAATGCCGTCATGGCAGCCCAGCATGTTTACCGTGCGGATTCCCTTATCTATTATCTCTCCGGCCCATCTTGCCAGAAGAGAAGGGTCATGATTTTCGATGGCGTGTATCATAAGCCCGGGAAGGAAAAAGTCATAGGTCATATAGCCCTTTGCCGCGATCTTTTCATATATCCTTTCGCTGTAGGCTGCATGGATCTCAGGCAGAAGCGAAATACCGTAGTCGTCAGCGATTCCCCTTACTCTTTCAAGAACATCCCAGGTTTCGGGTTCATTAAGAAAGTTCCTGCGTCCGGGAGCTTTGGGAGCGTAGGCAAAGGCATCAAGACGGACGATCCCTGCGCCGTATCCTGCAAGAGTCTTAAGTGTATCGCGGTAAAAACCCCACACAAGCTCTGAGTTTATATTAAGATCCATCTGTCCAAGATATGGGATACCGGTCCGCTCCATGAGCTCGTGATGGGGAGCCTCGTCCGAGAGGACCTCCTGATAGAAGGTATTCCAGTAGGGCACTCTGCTGCCATCCGGCATCCTGACCATGAGAAGTGGAAGCCCGGGCTTTCTGAAGAACATATCCTTTATGTATTCTTCATCCGGCTGAATATAGCCCTCATCAGTCATCTCTCCGCAGCCGTCCCAGAATTTGTTCCAGTTGATGAAAAAGTCCGCATACGCGGAATCCCCGCCCTTTTCAAGCAGATCCTTAAACTGCGGTGACAGAACGGAAGCGTGGTTTAAGATAAAATCAAGCTTAAGGTCGATCCCTTCGTCTTGCAGGGCATCAAGGTCCCCTGCGGTTGCAATTTCTTCATTAAGACCGTAGTCGATGACAGAGAAGCCCCTGTCAAGGTCGCTGTGATAAAGACTCGGAAGGATATAAAAAGAGCCAAAGGCATTCTTAAGTTCCGGCCCTGCAAGCAATACTGCTGTATAAGACAGGCTCCCACCCATGCTGTCAGGATAGGCATTCAGCATGGGGCTTAAGCTGTCGGTATTATTTTTTTTCATTGTTATCTCCTGAGATTCAGAATTTATACTTGTTAACGTAAATATTTGCCGATGCTTCAGCGGTATAATGATATGTTATAGCATTTTCCGGTAATCCTCGGGGCTTGTGATATCTCCGTTTCGGGTCAGGATGATCGCTGCACGGGATGCCCGGGAATCAAGGATCGTCTGTTCGAGGTTAAGCACGATGGTGGTGAAGGGGCTGTCGCTTCCGAGATCACGGCCGCGTTCAAGCCTGTATGCAAGGGTTTCCTGAGGAGTTGAAGCAAGCAGGATGGGAATGTCCACGCCCCTTAAATATTCACTGTTGCCGTGGGTCCATTCAAGGATGAGTATATTTTTATCCCTCATATCCACACGATCGTACCAGAGAGAAGCCTCATCCCTGCCCATACGTTTTAACCATAATTCATCTGCGCCTTCTTTAAAAGAAGACAGAATGGAATTTACTTCGTCATAGTCCTGTTCATCGGGACTCCCCAGATAATCCTTTAAGGCACCCGAAGCGTTTACGATGTATTGTCCGAACCATTCATATTCCGTGCTGAGTGTGGGATCCGCATCCCTGTTGTTCCTTTGCAGGTCCCGGAGGATGTCTGTAATTTCGGGAGTCATTATGCCCGCATCCCTGAGAGCCCTTACTCCGCCCTGCCTGAATATATGAAGCCTTTCATTATCATTGGCTGATGGAATACGCCTTGGGTAATTATCTCCGGACATTACATAGGAACCAAGTCCGGCTTCAATTAGCAGATATGAAAGAACAGAGGCTATCCCTGACTTTCCTGCCCCCGATCCTCCGCATATCGATATGACGATCTTTCCATTGGATACACCCTTCATTGCAGCGTCAATCTTATCTATAAGAACAGGAAAGATGGTTTTGGCCTTCCTTATATGGCCATCTGCGATTTTCACATGTTCACCCGGCATATCTCCTGCAGGCAGGTTGGCCGGGATATTTACATTCTCAATGTTTAAGCTCATGTTTTATCCTCATCAAAAAATAAAAATCTTGACTACTTATGCGCATAAGTGCTATCTT
>DPZM01000215.1 GCA_003535955.1 Lachnospiraceae bacterium
GCGAGATCTGCGAGAAGAAGTCACGCTTTATCTGCCATGTCAAACCGGTGGAAACCGAAGAGGAGGCGACAGCCTTCATAAATGCCATAAAAAAGGAATACTGGGATGCGAGGCACAACTGCTCGGCCTTTGTCATAGGCAGGAATGCGGAGCTTACCAGATGCTCCGATGACGGTGAGCCTGCGGGAACGGCAGGAAGGCCGATGCTTGAGGTCCTGCTTAATGAGGAGATCCGCAACGTCGCGGTTGTGGTAACAAGGTATTTCGGCGGTGTGCTGTTAGGAACGGGGGGACTCGTCAGGGCCTATCAGTCAGCCGTCAAGGAAGGCCTGAATGCCAGTAAGGTCATAGAAAAGAAGGAGGGCGTCCGGGCCGTGGTAACCTGTGATTACAACCTCTCCGGCAAGCTCCAGTATATTTTCGAAAAGAATAAGTACGCTATCCTCGAAGCCAAATACGAGGAAAACGTGTCTTTTATATTGCTCATCCCGACCGGGGATTTCACAAGGGTTCAGAAGGAGGTTACGGAAGCCTCATCGGGCCAGACGGAGCTTACCAAAGAGGATGAGTGTATATACGCAGTCGTAGACGGAGAAACCATTTTATTCTGAGTGGACGTTGGCGTGCCACGGGGACGGTTCTTTTGGCACACCTGAATCAATAAGAATCACGGGCAGCATTTTTGACAGGTGTGCCAAAAGAACCGTCCCCGTGGCACATTTCAAAAAAGGCAAAATGAAAAAAGGAGAAGAAAAATGACTACAGCAAAGGATGTACTTAACAAAATCCAGGAGGAGGGTGTTGAATTTATCCGTCTTCAGTTTACGGACATCTTCGGCCATTTGAAAAATGTTGCGGTAACGGCCGGCCAGCTGAGCAAGGTCCTGGTGGATAAATACAGGATTGACGGCACCGTCCTGTTCGGCGGCGCACCGGGCTACGAGGGCGAGCTTATCCTGAATCCGGACTATGATACCTTTATGATCCTGCCCTGGCGGCCCCAGGACGGCAAGGTTGCCAGGCTGATGTGCGATGTCTGCTATCCTGACGGAACCCTTTTCGAATCAAGTCCCAGGACCATCTTAAAGAACGTGATCGACAAGGCAAAGTCAAGCGGATACACCTTCATGATCCGCCCCGAGTGTGAGTTCTTCCTCTTCCACCTTGACGAGGCAGGTCTGCCCACCACAATCACCCATGAAGATGCGGGGATGATGGATGTCGGCCCGGTTGATTTTGGTGAAAACGCCAGAAGGGAAATGGTCCTTTTGCTTGAACAGATGGGATTCGAGATAGAATCATCCTACCACGAGAAGGCTCCGGCCCAGCACGAGATCGACTTCAAGGAGGCCGATACACTTAAGGCAGCCGACGGGATAATGACCTTCCGCTTCGCTGTCCGTTCCATCGCCAAGCGTTTCGGCACCTACGCAACCTTCATGCCAAAGCCCAAGTCAGGCGCGGCAGGCTCCGGCATGCACTTAAACTTCACGATCTACAAGGACGGCAAAAACATCATGGATGATACCAAGGGCTCCGTCAACGAGGCCACCAGGGACTTTATCAACGGGATTCTTAAGCATTCCTGCGCCCTGTGTGCCTACACCAACCCGACCGTCAATTCATACAAGAGGTTACTCCTTGCCCTTGACGATGCCGGGTCAAGTTCCGAGTACGACATAAACACCACATATATAAGGATCCGCGAGGGTCTCTTCGAGCCTGCCATCGAGCTTAGGTTCCCCGATTCTGCGGCCAATCCGTATCTTGCTCTTGCCCTTCTGATCTCGGCAGGTCTTCAGGGCATTCAGGATGGAGGCGGAGCCAACATTCCTACAAGGCTTCCCATTGCCAATGTGGACTGCCTGCCCGAAAACCTTAAGGATGCCCTCGAGTATGCGAAAAACGATCCCTTTATAGCCAAAGTTGTGGGGGATGATTTTGCGAAGATCTACACAGAAGCCAAGGCGGGTGAATGGAACCGTTACATGCGTGACATTTCCGACTGGGAGATCCGGAATTACCTATATAAGTATTAAAGATCAGTTGTTTTTTATTAAAGCCCGATGACACGAACCCTGTACCCGAGGTAATACGGACCGCATATGAGCAGCATAATCGTCCTTATGTCCAAAATCGAAGAAGCGCGCAAGATAGGCGGGTTGCTTAACAAGCATGGCTACCGGCCCGATCTCGTGTGCTCTCTTGCAGCAGATGCCCTGTCCGAAAGCTCCCGGCTGGAGAACGGGGTAATCATCTGCGGCGGCAGGCTTAACGACTTAAGTTTCGTGGAACTTAATGACTGCATACCAAGATATTTCAAACTGATCATCCTTACCCGGAATGTGATGAGTGAAGAGTATCCGGAGAGCGCAATAAAGCTCGAACTTCCCTTAAGAATGTCCGAGCTCATTGCTGCGATCGAAAAACAATTCGGCAAATACTACAGGCGGCCCTCAGATAACAAGGTAATAAAGCAGACCAGGAATCCCGAGGACCGCAAATACATTGATATGGCTAAGGAGCTTCTGATGAAAAACAAGGGGATGAGCGAGCCCGAGGCCCACCGCTACCTGCAGAAGACCGGCATGGACACCGGCACATCCCTTGTCGAAACCGCCCGAATGGTTATCCTTCTCGAGCGGGGATGAAACAGGGGACGGTTCCCCGGTTCACCATCACTTGATCGTCACATAGCAGTCATATTCATCTTTTTCCTCTCCTACAAATGCCGTCAGGCGAACCACCGATCCCGTATTGTTACTTGCCGTAACCTTGCACTTGCGCCCGTTTGATTTTGGAACATCTTCCAAGATCAGCTTATCGGATTCATCCCATTCCTGTGTTTCCTCATTCCACTCAAAAGCGCCCCAGGTAACTTCCAGATCCTTCTGAACATTTGTAATACTCACGGTAGAGCTCTTGGTTGCTTTTAAGTTTAATTTATCCTTAAGCTTAGGCACTGTAGATTTGATGTTGATAACATACTTTGCTGCGTATTTTGCGGTATCTCCGTAATTGTAATATACGTTTATCTTACAGCCGCCGCTGTTTAATACGGTCAGTGTGTTGGTTTTTTCGTCAAAGACAAAGTTCTTCCCCTTCTTGTCGCTGCACTCATACCTGACCGGAGTGAGTCCTGATGGGGTAGAGATCAGCGTAGAAACATCTATCGTTTCACCTTGTCTGTAGTATGTCATTGTCGAAAGCTTCTTACCGTTCTTCGGATTGACCGGATAGTTGATATCGGGAGTCTCAATTGTAAACTTTGCAATGCCCTTTACTTTTTTATCCTTATCCTTCCAGGTGACCGTAACCTCGCCCGGCTTCTTGGCTGTAAAGATGCCTTTGCTTACAGATCCAAGTGTTTTGGGCTCTACCGTCCAACTGTCTTTTTTGTCAAATTCCGCTCCGAAATAATCCGCTGCAGACAGGTCAACCTTCTGTTTGGTAATGACATTGGGGCAAACCCTGGTTTCCGGATCGGGTTCCGGCTCCGGCTCGGGGTCTGAACCTTTTTTCCTATCCACATAAGAAATCTCCACATCTTCTGCCGGCATAATAAAGGATGTTACGTCACTGTATGGATCTTTAAAGACAACTCTCTTATTCTTTGATTCCCATTTTACAAACTCCGTGTCTTCATCTTCATTCGCCCATACTATATAAACTTCTTCGCCCTCATACATAAGTATTTTTGTGGCCAATTGTTCATCATACCAGACTGCACACTCACCCTTCATAGTGACCATATAGGCATCGTCTTCGTCATCATTATCGTCATCGTCTTCATCATCTTTCCCGGGAACATAATCGTCACGGTATGCCGTCCCGTTTGCGATCTCATTAACAATCTTACCGCTTTCATCCTTCCATGAATGTTTCACATTACTACTTGAGCTCGAATTCAGGCCTTGTAAGTTAAAACCGGTGTTTGAACCGTTCACAACCTTTTTGATCCCGTAGCAGTATATGAACGAATGACTGTACATTCCCATACTGTTATCCCAATATGTCTTATTGCCCAAGGTGAGCACCGGACCAAGGCTTTTACAGTTTTTAAACGCATTATCCCTTACCGTAACCTGTGGAAAAATATCATCATAGTCAAGATTCAGATTACCGGTCAGTCCTTCACAGCCGGCAAAAGCATAATCACCTATAAATCCAACACCTTTCTCAAATACGAGCGGCCCGTTCAGCTTCTTGCATTCATAAAAAGCGCGTGGGTCGATATTACCTATTTCAGTAGGAAAATTAAGTCCGCCGGTGATATTAAGACCTGAGAATGCATTTTTTCCAATACAGTCTATATAATCCGAGGACCCTTTTTCAAATATCAAACGCCCTGTAAAACCGGAACACAAATAAAACGCATTTTGACCTATTTGTTTGATCGAGCCCGGGATCGTAATGTCTCCTTTAAGCTGGCTGCATCCTTGGAATGCCCTGTCATAGATTATCTGCACATTCTTACCTATCTTCAGCGTCCGTCCATTCCGTAGCATTCCCTGAACGCATCAAACCCGATAGAAGTTACGCTGTCCGGTATTATCAAAGATCCCTTCAGATTAACACAGCCGAAAAAAGCCTCGTCGTTAATATTTTTAACGCTGTCAGGGATAGTGAGATTACCCGTAAATCTTTTGTAGTCTTTGAAAGCCTGAGAACCGATCTCTGTAACGGTGTATGATTTCCCGTCGTAATCCTTAACCGTCCCGGGAATGTTAAGATCTGAGACAGAACCTTCCGAATACCCCGGGCTCTCGTATCCCGTTATTTTCGCAGTATTTTCATCTAAGACTTTAAAAATATAACCGGTATCGTCAGTAATCTCCCCCTTTCCGTCCGGTGAAATAACCTCATCGGCAGCCTCAACAGACTCAGACTGATACAGATCCTCACCTTCTGCTGCATCTGCCGCCTCATCTGTTACCTCTTCCTCCTCGATAAAGACTGCACCTTCCTCCGGTGTCTGTGCCATGGCAGGAATGCCCGATGTCGTTATCATCATCACAGATGACAACAATACAGACAGCATCCTTAACACTTTCTGCTTTTTCATATAGCTCCTCCTTACATTTTTTTATTTATAATGCTTTCATAATAGACAAAATGACTTTATGAACATTATAACTCAGACCGAATAAAAAAATACATACTATAAGTATATTTTTTTTGCAATCTGTGATAAATTTAATACATGCGTTTACGGGAAAGATATATCGGAGACAGGAAGTTCTACGGTGATGTCTTAAAGCTTACCATTCCTATAATGGTTCAGAATGCGATATCCAATTTTGTAGGACTTCTTGACAATTTAATGATCGGAAGGCTGGGGACCAATGCCCTTTCGGGCGTCTCGATCGCCAACCAGATGATGTTCATCTACTACCTGCTCCTCTTTGGTGCCACGGCCGGAGCGGGCATTTTTACTGCCCAGTATCACGGTATGAAGGATGTGAACGGTGTAAGGGAAACCTTCCGGTTCAAAATCATTCTCAACCTGTTTTTATCAGCAATAGCGGCTGTTATTTTCTCCCTCTTCGGATCTGCCTTCATTGGCGCCTTTCTGCACGGCGAGGGTCTTGCAAGCGATGCGGCCGCGACCCTTCGTATAGGCAGGGAATATCTGTCCGTCATGATAATCTCCATGCTGCCACATTCAATAGCAATGGCCTATTCGGGAACCCTGCGCGACACAGGTGAAACGGCCTCGCCCATGAAGGCATCCTTTGCGGCCGTACTCGTAAACCTTGCGGGCAACTTCATCCTCATCTACGGATACCTGGGATTTCCGGCACTGGGGGCACGCGGTGCAGCAATAGCTACCGTTATTTCAAGATTTGTGGAGCTGGCGATCCTGATCCTGTATACCCACAGGAACAGTGAGAAGCATTCCTTTATCATTGACGCTTATAAGACCCTTAAGGTCAGGCCGGACATGGCCGGCAAGTACATAATAAAGAGCCTGCCCCTTATGCTTAATGAAACCCTGTGGGCGGGCGGAACCACCTTCCTTAACCAGTGCTATTCCCTGAAGAGCTTAAATGCCGTTGCGGCGCT
>DPZM01000281.1 GCA_003535955.1 Lachnospiraceae bacterium
TCGGAACCGAGAAAGATCATACAATGTCATTTGATATCGATCCGATCAACTCCGCATCATTGGGAGTACATAATATAGATGTAAGGGATAATGACGGCTCCGGAGCACGAAGCGGGATTGATAAGGTCAAGGCAGCCATTGAAAAGACCTCTGCCGAACGCTCTGAACTGGGGGCCGTACAGAACCGCCTTGAACATACGATCCGAAACCTTGACAATGTGGCTGAAAATACCACCTCTGCTGAATCCGCCATACGGGATACCGATATGTCATCAGAGATGGTGAAATATTCCAAGTCTAATATAGTTGCCCAGGTCGGCCAGTCAATGCTGGCCCAGGCTAACCAGTCCAAGCAGGGAGTATTGAACCTGCTTGGATAAGATATCCCAAAGCAGCCGGAGGGCTATTTTAAGGAGAATAAGATCAATTTTGTGAGGTCACTATGGATCAGATAATATGCTTAAGGTGTGGTGCAAGTGTACACTGGGATGGATACAGCAAAATAGTTAAATGTGAGTTCTGTGAGACCGAGTATTCCATGCATCCCCGGGATACCGGAAACAGGATGCGACAGAATATGCCCGAATATGGTGACGGGACAGTAGTTCCTATGACCATATATGGAGATCCTATGATCAGGGATCGGATGTTCATGAAAGCATATGTACCTTCCGGATGGAGGATCACTACAGGAACTGTAGAACGTTTCGATATGATGGGCACGCCTTTTGTTCCGGGATTTCGTCTTGATGCACCGGATAAAAGGACCTTTATCCTCTTCAGAGGTGCATCCAAGTATAAGCATATCGAACCCGGTATAATGACGCAGCATCTGCAGGATAAGCTTGATTTCGGGCCGCAAAATCCGATATCACCATCGTATTACCGCCTGAAGACATATATGAACGCACGGGAATACTGTGACAAAATGGCCGCTGAGGACAGCGGTATACCGTCTCTTGCATTGTCCGAGGAGAAGCATGCCGATGATGCTGAGCTCGACAGGCAGCAGAAGATAATCGCGAACAACAGAAAGGCCGGATTTGAAACGGTTATGCCGGAATGGATAAGGAGAATATACACCGGAAGAACTGTCAGCGGTGAAGAGACAAAGGTTGTTGCCGAAACGAGAATAGTGCTTAATTCAAGAAACCGATTGGGGCAGATGGGAGAATCACTTAAGGAACGGTCGTCAGGTTCCGGTGGGGGATTCTTAAACGGTCTGGTTAACCGGGTGGCCGGTGCTGTCGCAAACAGTATGGATTTTCGTATATGGGAGGTTCAATTCGAACTGATAATGGTAACACCCGCATCCGGTTATGAAACGATGCTTAAGGAGTTTGAAAAGGTAGACGAGACCACTGATTATCTGCCCATGATGCAGCAGCTGATTACGGAGTTGAATGCCTTTATAGAAAATGAAAAGATGAGAGCAGCCGGAATAGTGCAAAATGCTCAGATGCAGATGGCTGCTGAGCGCTCGGCTTCGTGGGACAGAAAAAACGCAATAATACAGGATATGAACAATTACACATCCGATGTCATGCATCAGATGATGGATGACAATGCTGCAAGCCATACAAGAGTTGCCAATCTCAATTCGGAGATGATACGCGGAGTGAACACGTATTACGGCAGTGACCGGGTCGTTGAGGCCTCAACAATGTATGATCATGTATATCAGTATGGTCCGGATCCGGATGTATTTGCAGCACAGAGGGGCGATTACTTCACTCCCGGGGTTGATTTTACCGAGTTAAACAGGACAAACGGGGATTATTAGTATAAATGCTGTGTTTAAGGAGGAGATGGGTATGTACAAAAACATCGGAAGAAAATTGATATCTACGGCTATGTTAACTCTGGTACTATCCATGTGTGGCTGCTCCGGTTCTGCCGACAAGGGAGGATCGCAGGAGAACGCAGCAACAGAGACTGAAGCCGGACCCTCTGCCGTATGGACTTTTGACGGTACACCGGTAAAGATCAAGTATAGCAGGATGTGGGAATCAGGGGAGTATGCCGAGTGCGACGATGCAGAACTCATATCCGGAATAGTGGAAGCGCTGAAAACACTTCGCGTCGGAGATTACACCGATATGGTAACCGATGGTTTTACCGATGTTCTTGATTTTGAATTCGAAGACGGAAGTTCCGGGCAGATAGAGCTTGAAAATGAATGTCTTGTGACAGATGATAATAAAAGATATGAGATAAAAAATCCGGAAAAGCTGCATCAGATACGGAGTCTTCTTGATGATGTGATCGAACAGTATGATCCTGATATAGCTGACATGTCAGGAGCCGGAGCGGATGAACCGGATATGCCCGAACTGGAAGAACAGCTTAAGTCCATCAGATATATAGGATTTCTGACCGAGGAATTCTTAACTCCCGAAGATATACCCTGGGAAGGCGTTTTCTATATGGGGGCAGGCCTCTATGATGATGAAAAGTATGAAGATGACCTGGATGATATAAAGGATGCGTTTTGCAAGAATTCGGAAGAAGACAGAGAAATAGCGGATGAATTCGGGCTTGATATATTCGATGGAGAAGTGCTTCGTGATTTTGTAAAGGGCACATCGGGAATAGATGCAGCAGATGTCAAAAACCCCCTTGGCCTTACATATTTCGATAAATGGGATGTCTATGTTCAATTCAGCGCCAGTGATGCCAACAGCGTGGATATCAAGCTTAGCTCCATGGAGACGGATGATGACGGAGTGATGACGATCGAATATGAGAATTCCGGGGAGCCTTTTACATTGACCCTCAAACAAAACGGCGAATATCTTAAGTTCATTTCAAATGAGTGGACGCCCTCCGATGGGAGAAACGAAACCATCCATGAGTTGTACAGCAGGGCGATCGATGAATATAAAGAGGATCCTTCGTATCCGATCGACGAAACAGGATATTTTTTACGCGACATAAACGGAGATGATATTGATGAACTGTTTATCGCGGAACTTAAAAACGGCAAATATGCTCCCAATATCTTCAGGTTATATACGGTAAGAATGGGTAAGCTCGCTGATTATTACGATATCAGAGGAACGGAGCATGACTGCTTCTATCTTGCCGATGATAATACGATCTATGAAGAGATACATTCCGGAGTCTCACAGACGTATTTTGTTCACTGGAAGGATGCTTCACAGAACACTGTGCCATGGATGACTGTTACAGATGTATTGGTCTATAATGAAGAACATGCGGGAGGTGCGGATCATCCGTGGTATCGTGCAACAAATAACTACATGTACGAGAATGAAGAATATCAGGAAAGGATCAGTGAGAAAAAATACGACGAGTGGATCGATGAGATGGATGATTCGCTTGTACTTAATGTCACCACTCCACTGTCAGAATGGAAAAACGGATCCGGAAAGACCGGCAGGAAGGACGGCAGGAAAAAGGGTACGGGGCTTAATGCGGAAATTGCGGCCGCATATGACGAAATAGCCTCGAAGAAGGAGTATTCATATGACAATGAAGGCGGTTCCTTTGCCCTGCACGATCTTAATGCCGACGGGGTCCCCGAGCTCATAATAGACCCTGATGGTATGTTTGTCAGTGATAACCTTTACTATACATATGACAATGGCCAAGCTGTTTCCATAGATGTGTCACAGATGGACATACCGGTGTACGGTTCTTTCCTGACATCCTCCGAATCGGGAACTTTCTGTTTTTATCGCGGGGGCCCGGCATCCTTTGATGATAATGACAGGGGCTTCATGCCTCATATGTATATTGAGTATTCGCTGAAAAAAGGTAAGGTAAGAGAGGGTGACAGCTATACCGGTCTCAATTATGATGATGATTCATGGGAATGCAGCAAAAACGGAGAAGCTTGCAGCTATTCAACCTTTGACGGATTTGTCAGGTCAATGGATGGAACTGTCGAATTCGTTGATAATACAGTGGCAAACCGGCTTGCAAAGGGACTGGAGTAATCGTGGTTT
>DPZM01000311.1 GCA_003535955.1 Lachnospiraceae bacterium
GGCATGTCATGCCATACGCAATGCCACTCGGTACCGCCAACCTTGGTGATCTTATCAGCTATCACCCAGCCGGCAGAAACCGCGTCGTTTGAGAAGGTGGAGCCGGGTACCAGGAAAGTACCTGCCACCGAACCCACCGTACTGGTCTTGGTTGCATTATAGCAGTTGAATATAACATTCTGACACACAAGGTCTTCGTCCGAGTTGCCGTTGGTTGTCCATGTCTTGTTACCGATCGTGATCTCGAACTGCTTAAAGCCTACCGTCGCATCCGGAATATTAAATACAACGTTCTGGCCTTCGTCAAGAATTATCTTGAGCATATTCGCCTTGGCATATTCGCCGGGCGCAAAGTTGATGTAATAGGTACCTGTACCTGAACCCTTCGACTTAAAATCAAGAACGTCTCTGGCATTGTCATGATAAACAACCTTTGAAAAGTCATATGCAGGAACCTTGGAAAGGTCAGCAGCGGTTGCCTTGGCAGCCTTGACCATATCCGACACGGCAGACTTGATCTGGGATTCGGTATATGTTGTCGTATCTATAACAACACCGGACCTTCCCCTCTTTAGGTCATCGCTCATGTTATTGAATGCGTTTTGGGTCGTATATATAACATAGTCTGTGCTGTTGCCGTTATTGTCTATAAGGAGTCCGCCGCCTTCATAAGCGCCTATCAGTGACTTACCGGCATTACCGCCCGCATTCCTGGGTGCAGCCATGGGACCGTTGCCCCTTGCCGTACCGACAGCAACCGTTGATTCGAAGTGACCGGAGAATGTTACATCATTTGCAACAATACCGTAACCACTGGCGCTTCCAAGCACGCTTCTGAAGTTCGCGTCGGGACCCGGGGTCATCTTGCCGGCTGAAGTAAATGCAGCCACCGAAAAATCACTCAACGTAAAATCAGTACTCTCGCCCGATACCGATGTCGAATCGTTTACCACCTCAACCTTAATATCGGAAGCTGAAATGTCCGTAGCTTCCGCCGTTGTGTTGACGCTGTCCTTGACATCCTCCTTAAGGGGAAGATGGATTACCTTAACATCCTCACCCGACTCAGCGGCAAGGTCTTCCTTGAGCTGATCCTTCTTGAACTGTACATTTATCCTGACCGTACCATCTTCAGGCTGAAGTTCAACCCTGTTCCCATCTTCATCTGCCACATAGAAGGCTATATCGTAGAGGAGAACGGTCTCGTCGGATATCACTCCGCCATCTCCCATAATCCTGTCGGCATTATCATTTAACGCCTGCATATAGGCATCATAATTATAGCCGGGTGTATTCTCCGTGATCTTGGTCACAATAAACTCGGCATCATCGGGAATGGCGTCAGCATACTGAAGTGTAGCTATAACGGACACTTCAGCATCCTCGTATTCGTAAACGCGCTTAACCGCCTCTTCAGTTTCTTTTGTAATTTCATTGTCCGATACACCGGCCTCATCGGAATCCTTCCCGGTTTCGGGAGCGGTTATATCCACTGATGCTTCTGTTGTATCTGCATCATCAGCTAAGGCAGCCTGATCTTCTACGCCGTCATTCTCATGCTCAACCTTTACGGCTTCACTTCCCTGAGATACGGACACGCTGACAGCTCCGTTGTTTATCGAATCAACGGAGTAAGCTGCGGAAATATTATCAACATTCTCGCCTTCAATATATATAGTAAATGCTTTATCGTTTAAATCAGAAAGTCTAATTGTAGTCGTATTTTTGTCAAGGGAGGAAATCACCCCGCCCTTGACGGTATTGCCCTTATATGTTACATCAGCCTCTGTATTGATGTGGAGATTGTAATACGCATTCTTCTTAAGAGCCGATGCATCAACCGCAAGACTCAGGTCATCATAGCCCGATCCCTTAAGTTCAAAACCGGATTCCGTCACACGAAGCTTCTTCTCGGCCTTGACCGTATCCTCGGATATTAACGCCATCTGCGGATTGCCGTCTTTTCTTATCGTATATTCCGCTCTAAGACCCGGTGTAAGATCCGTTGCCTTAAACACCGTCTTTCTGCCTTTAAGGCCACGGATATAAAATACATTACCGTCTCCCTTGCCGAATACGCCCGTAAGGTCTTCATCGCATTCGGGTTCGGCATCTGTATCTATATCAAGCCTGAAGGAGTCGGACGAAGTCATCTGATCCGTGTTGACATAAAGGGTAAGTTCCTTAACGCCGCTGGCAACAATGGACTCACCCAGTGCTTCAATCGACTCTTCCGTATCCTCCGACAGAATATCTTCCTCCCCGGAAGCTTCGGGAGCATCTGCATCCTTTGCTTCATTTGTATCGGAAATGATCTCGATGTTAGCCGGTCCTGATTCCTTCGACAGGCTGTCTGAACCGGTTTCTGTAATATCCTCAGGCAGGACAGAATCCTGTGCCTCATCGGAGATATCGTTGTTCACAACGATATCACCTGTAACACTTGCCGTAACGCTGTAAGTGTTTTCGAGCAACATGGCTGCGAGGGCTATGATCGCAACCGCCGACTTGAATGACTTTCTTTTTTTCATTGCGTTCTCCTTTTAAATAACTCCCCTACAGAATAAGACTACTCATTATGGCCAAACGGCTCATAAAATATAAATAAAATATAAAAAAAATATAATACATCACATTATAACATCAACCTGTGATTTTCGCACTATTTTTTATTACATTTTTTTCAAAAATTGTGTCACAGTCATTCAAGCTTCCATTTGTGACGAATTTATTTGTATTTTTTTCACAAAAAATCAGGAGATACGGCAAATGTCATATCTCCTGACGGGTTTCTTCTATATATATACTTTTAATTCAGCCGTTTCAATCCTCAACCTCACGCATTAACGATCTGACCAAAGTCCGGCTTAAGGGAAGCGCCGCCGATAAGACCTCCGTCGATATCGGGCTTACCGAGAAGTTCAGCCGCATTGGCAGCATTCATGGACCCGCCGTACTGGATACGGACTGCTTCTGCCGTTGCTGCATCATATAGCTCGGCGATATAGTCACGGATAAGCTTGCACACTTCTTCAGCCTGATCAGCCGTAGCAGTCTTGCCTGTTCCGATAGCCCATATAGGCTCGTAAGCTATAACAAGGTTCTTAACCTGATCGGCGCTTAAGCCTGTAAGATCCCACTTGATCTGCCTCTTGATCCAGTCAGCATATACGCCTGCCTCACGCAGCTCCAGTGACTCTCCGCAGCAGAGGATCGGTGACAGACCTGCCTCGAATGCCTTCTTAACCTTCTTGTTTATAAGGATATCGTTCTCACCGAAGATGTCTCTTCTCTCGGAATGGCCGATGATGATGTACTTAACTCCCGCATCCTTAAGCATGGGCGCCGAGATCTCGCCGGTGTATGCACCCTTGTCTTCAATATAGAAGTTCTGGGCACCCAGCTGAACATTTGAACCCTTGATGGCTTCTGCTACAGGGCAGATGTCGATCGCGGGTACACAGTATACTACGTCCACATCATCGTTCTTCACAAGGTTCTTAAGTGTTTCTACAAGTTCCACGGCTTCGGAAGGGGTCTTGTTCATCTTCCAGTTGCCGGCAATGATTCTTCTTCTTGACATTTATTTTATTCCTCCTGATTTCTATACTTCATATCCGGACGGAACCTGCCAAATCATTTACCCTCTGCAGGCGCTCTCGCTCACGGTCCTCGCGCAGCGGTTCTAAGCCCGAAAAGACTTCGCTAAGAACCGGGCTGCGGAATGCCGCTTCGGGTAAAGATTTGTCTCGTTCCTGTTATTTCAAAATCATATTTCACTGCAAGCTGAATATAGGCTTATTTATCATCAGCAGCATATACTCCGGGAAGCTCCTTGCCTTCAAGGAACTCAAGCGAAGCGCCGCCGCCTGTTGAGATGT
>DPZM01000107.1 GCA_003535955.1 Lachnospiraceae bacterium
TAGGACGTTTGAGAGAAGATACATTATTTGATTATAAGTTTGTCGGTTTGTCGCACAATACGGTAAGAGGTGCCGCGGGCGGAGCCGTTCTGTGCGCCGAACTCCTTAAAGCCAAGGGCTATATCACCGCAAAATAAGCCCTAAGTTAAGGAGTAGACCATGACCGATACGAAGTACCAGATCGATCTGCTGTCAGCCCTTAATGAGAAGCTGACGGCCAACCAGAGAGTTTTTGACATGATAGCGCGCAATTCCGGTAATCTGTATATGTATTTTGATTACCGGGATGGCAAGGATATCAAGCTTTTTGGCCCGTGGGATGAATTCACGGGCTCTAAGCTTGAAAACAGGCCCTTCGACGGATCGTACATGAAGGGAATGATCTTCGATGAGGACTGGATCAAGTTCCGGGACACCTTCCTCAATATGCAGGATCGGAAGGAGAAGAAGGCCACTGCCGAGATACGTACCACATATAAGAAGAACTGGTTTCGCTGCGACGGTACAGTCACATATGATGACAAGGGCAGGCCCGTCGAGAAGCTCCTTACCTTTTGCGATATAACAAGACTTAAGGCTCAGCATGAAGAGCTTATGTATCTTGCATATTATGATTCTCTTACGGGTATATTCAACCGTAATCATTTCGTTTCACAGCTGCGCAATATGTGTGAAGAAGCCGATAAACAGAAGACAACGGTCGAGCTTCTGTTTATCGATATAGATGACTTTAAAAAAATAAACGATTCGCTGGGTCTGCTGCTCGGTGATGAACTTGTGCAGAGCTTCGCGGCAAGACTATCGGAGCATATTGCCGATAATGTCATCATAGGCAGGTTCGGTTCGGATGTGTTTTCCGTTGCCATATTTGATCCCATGGGCAACCGGAGCGCAAGGGGATTTTACGAAGCGGTATGTGAAGACTTAAAGAAGCCATTCCTGCTGACAAACAAGAAAGAGGTAAGCTTTACGATAAGTGCGGGAGTGGCATCCTATCCCGAGGCCGGCCGGACGGCTTTTGAACTTGTTAAAAATGCCGAGATAGTGCTCTTTAAAGCCAAGGATAAGGGTAAGGATACCATACAGTATTTCGAGCTTGATATGGTGGATTCCTTTATCAGGTCGGTATCTACCGAACAGAGGCTCAAGGAAGCCATAGAGAATGAGGATTTCGAGCTTTATTTCCAGCCCCAGTTCAGCATAAAGGATAACCGGCTGCGAGGAGCGGAGGCCCTGATAAGGTGGATAAACGAGAACGGTGAAGTGGCTATGTACCCCACCGACTTTATCAATATCGCCGAGAAGAATGGGGCAATAATCGCGATCGGGAACTGGGTCATCAAGGAAGCCATGCGTATTGTGAGCGAGTGGGTGGATACATATGACTTTCCCTTTGTTTTGTCTATCAACATATCGGCGATCCAGCTGACCAAGGAGAACTTCGTCGACACCTTAAGGCATGCCCTCAATCTTTACGGTGTCAGAGCCGAATGTATCGAGCTTGAACTTACCGAGTCCATATTCCTGGAGGACAGGGATATGGCCGTAAAGAAAATAAATATGTTAAGGAAGCTGGGCTTTCGGGTTTCCCTTGATGATTTCGGAACGGGTTTTTCATCGCTTTCATATCTTAAGGATCTCCCGATAGATACCCTGAAGATAGATAAGAGCTTTATCGACACGGCGATCAAGGATAAGGCGACAAATATCATAACCGAATCCGTTGTTGACATGGTTAATAAGCTTGGGCTTGAAACAATTGCGGAGGGGGTTGAGGATAAGAACCAGTACGACTTCCTTAAAAAGATCCATTGCGATATTGTTCAGGGATTTCTTATGGGCAAGCCCATGTCGAGGGCTGATTTCGAGAAGCTGTTCATAGGACAGCTCACTTAAGCTGTTGGGGGAATCATGGCATTTAAAAGAACCGCAGAACTTAAAACATTACAGAATTACTACGGAAGGGACGAGAACCAGATCGTCGTATTGTACGGGGACAGGTTTTCGGGCAAGATGCACCTTCTTAAGGATTTTTTAAAGGGCAAGGATTTTGTCTATTATTCGGCACGTGCCTGCTCCGAGGATGAACAGCTTAAACAGTGGCAGGACGAACTCAGGGATGAATTTCCAAAGGGCCCTGAGATAAGGGAAGGCTATTCCGGCATAATCGCATCGATCATTAACCGCCCCGCGGGTGAGGGCAAACGGATAATAGTGGTCGATGAATTCCAGAATATTGTCAAGCAGGGGTCATCCTTTATGGGAGCCGTGGTCCATGGTGCCCACAACAAATGGAGCCATCAGCCGATCATGTTCATCTTATGCTCTTCATCGGTATACTGGGTCGAGAATCAGATGGTGGAGAAGCTTAAGGAGATGGCATTCGAGATATCAGGTCTTTTGCGACTTAATGACCTTAAGTTCCTTGACTTTACGAGATATTTCAAGAATTACGAGCTGGAAAGCTCGGTTGAGGCTTATTCGATACTTGGAGGAAGCCCCATGCTGTGGGACTTATGGGATGATAAAAGGACCGTCAGCGAGAATATATGTGCTCTTGTTTTAAGGGATCAGGCCCCCCTGAATGAGCTTGGAAAGCACATCCTGCCGGCCGAGCTCCGTGAGCCTCCGGTTTACAATACGATACTTTCAACGTTGGCACAGGGCAGAAACAAGCTGAATGATATATATAAACATACAGGTTTTTCACGGGCCAAGATATCGGTATATATCAAGAACCTTATCGAACTTGAGATAGTACAGAAGGTGGATTCGGTAAACACAGCCGGCCATGAGAATGTACAAAAGGGCATCTACAGGATAACGGACCCCTTTACCAGGTTCTGGTACAAGTATGTATTTAAGAATTATTCAAGGCTGGGTTTTATGAACCCTGAAAAGTTCTACCAGAAATATATAGCACCGACCTTCAAGTCATACACCGCTTATTGCTTCACGGATGTATGCGCGGAATATCTGGATATCTTAAACCAGATGGATAAGCTAAGCTTCAGGTATACCCAGCGGGGGATATGGGTCGGCAAGGTCGGCACCATAGATACCGTAGCCATGGATGATGACGGGAGGACACTGGTAGCCCTCTGTAACTGGGAAAGTCCTGTTATGAATTATGCGGATTATGAATGGCTTATGTTCTGTGTTAAGCAGGCCAAGCTGGATATAAATGACATTTATCTCTTCAGCGCCGGTGATTTTGATCTTGAACTCAAACAGGAGGCGATGATCAACGATCATATAACGCTGATAGACGGAACACAGTTATAGGAGTGATCATTGGGTAAGAAGCTTATCATTACCGAGAAACCCTCCGTGGCGCGTGATTTTGCCAGGGTTCTTAACGTTAAGGGTAACCGGGACGGATATATAGAAAACAATGAATATGTGATCTCGTGGTGTGTCGGGCACCTGGTGGGGATGCTATATCCCGAGGATTACGATATCAAATATAAGTCGTGGAAGCTTAAAGACCTTCCATTTCTTCCGAAAGAGTATAAATACGGAGTCCTTAAGCCGGTAGCCAAACAGTACAATATCGTAAACGGTCTTCTTCACAGGGAAGACATAGATACCGTCTACTGGGCAGGCGACTCGGGGAAGGAAGGCCAGACGATCGAGGAGAACATACGTAACTTCGGCGGGGTGCGTGAGGGCATGACAGAGCTGCGCGTGTGGATAGATTCCCAGACGGACGAAGAGATCCTTAAGGGAATACGTGAAGCCAAGGCCATGAGTGAATATGACAGGCTGGGGAAGTCGGGAATAATGCGTACGATCGAAGATTATGCCCTGGGTATAAATTTTTCGAGAGCCCTTTCGGTAAAGTACGGCCGCCTTGTAAATGACGCAGCCGGAACAAAGAAGTACTCGGCCATTGCGGTGGGACGGGTCATGACCTGCGTGCTGGGTATGGTGGTCTACAGGGAGAGGGAGATAAGGAACTTCACCGAAACGCCTTTCTACCGGGTCATCGGAAACCTGACGGAGGAGAAGATCGCTGCCGAGTGGAAGGCCGTTGAAGGTTCCGGATATTTTAACAGTCCGCTTCTTTATAAGGAAAACGGATTCAAGACAAGGGAGGATGCCCTTAAGCTTATTGATGAGCTTACCGGTAAAGAGTGCCTTGTCGAATCGATAGAAAAGTCAACCTCCAAGAAAAAGCCTCCCCTGTTATTTAATATTACGGAACTCTCGGCGGAATGCGCAAAACGATATAAAATAACACCCAGTCAATCCCTGCAGATCGCCCAGGACCTTTATGAGAAAAAGCTCACAACTTATCCGAGGACCGATGCCAGGGTACTCACCACGGCAGTGGCAAAAGAGATATATAAGAACCTGAATGGCCTGAAGGAATACGCCCCGACGGCCGGATTTACGGGTAAGATCATAGATGAGAAGCTATACGAAGGCCTTCAGAAAACCCAGTATGTAAAGGATGCGGATGTGACCGATCACTATGCGATAATACCGACGGGCCAGGTAAGGGGACTTGACGGCATGCCGGATATGCACCGGAAGGTCTATGACCTGATCGTCCGCCGCTTTTTAAGCATTTTCTATCCTCCTGCCGAGTATCTGAGCGTAAAGCTGACGGCTGTTATTGAAAAAGAGAAGCTTTTTGCCTCCACCAAGGTCCTTAAGAAAAAGGGCTATATGGAGATCGCCGGTATATCAAAACAGAAGGACGATGAAGAAACCGAGCTTACGGAAGAGGGTAAGAAGAAGGTTCTTGCATTTGTTGATAAGCTGAAAAAGGGTGATGCGATACCTGTTGATTCCTTTGAGATCAAAGAAGGTAAGACATCTGCGCCGAAGAGATATACGGAAGGCACCATGATGCTTGCCATGGAAAATGCCGGTAACCTTATAGAAGATGAGGAACTGAGACAGCAGATCAAAAAAACAGGGATAGGAACCTCTGCAACAAGGGGAGGGATCATCAAGAAGCTGGTCGATATAGGTTATCTGAGCGAGAACAAAAAAACGCTGATCCTTACCCCAAGTAAACTGGGTGAGATGATATTCGAAGTTGTGGATATGTCGGTACCGACCCTTTTAAATCCCGAGATGACGGCAAGCTGGGAGAAGGGACTTGAAGGGATAATAAACGGAACGGTAGATGCCGGTGAATACAGAAAAAAGCTTGAAGATTATATAAGAAACGAGACACTGAAGATCGCCGGCGGGAACATACAGCAGGAACTTGTATTCAGGTTCAGGGATTTTGCCCGGAAGGAGGAAGAACCCAAAAACATTAACGGGGTCAAATGCCCCATGTGCGGCGGCAGCATATTGAAAACAGGTGACGGGATATATAAATGCGTAAATTACGTAAAGGATAAAGAGGGGGCATGCAAGTTCAATGTATATCCGGTACTTAAGCATAAAATAACGGAGAAGGAACTGAAAGAACTTGCGGAAAATGGCACAACAGGCGTTATTAAAGGCTTTGTTTCCAAGTCGGGAAAGAAATTTAATGCAAAGATCAAATTAAACAGGGATGATTTGGGCTATATTACCGGTATTGGATTTGATTTTGGCTGATTGTATGGTACAATGATTATTGAATGCTGAAGAATTCAGACAATTACGTGAAGATATCATCTTGTTCAGGATGTAT
>DPZM01000083.1:0-3351 GCA_003535955.1 Lachnospiraceae bacterium
GCCTATTAATATTTTACTCTAACAAACCGGAAAAACCTATGCGAAAACACTTGAAACCGGATTCGATATGTACTATTAGTAGGCAAAATGGAAACATTAGAGGCTATATTAACAAGAAGAAGCCTGATACCGGCTTGCCAAACAGGACTCCGCTTGACAGGACAGGAAATCCTGTGACATGGGATGAGTAAAGGATTAATTGAAAGGTGTTAAAGAGGAGATGAGGAATGAAGTTGTAAAGAAAGCCTTTGCTAAAACAATACCGGTAATGGCGGGATATCTGGTCTTAGGGATTGGTTTTGGTATCCTTCTGCATGATGCAGGGTATGGAACTCTTTGGGCTCTTGCGATGAGCCTTCTTATCTACGCTGGTTCAATGCAGTATGTAGGAGTGGGATTGCTGTCAGGGGGCGCTTCAGTAATAATGACATTGATAACAACGATCATGGTCAATGCAAGGCATCTGTTCTACAGCATTTCCATGATAAACCGATACAAGGATGAAGGGCGGTACAAGCCATATCTTATCTTTGCGTTGACAGATGAAACATATTCGCTTTTATGCAACGATGAGCCTTCTGCAACGGAAGATATCTCACTATACCGCTTTCTTGTTTCTGTATTTAACCAATGCTATTGGGTTATCGGGAGTGTTACAGGCAGTATTCTTGGCTCTTTTCTCCCTTTTTCGACAAAAGGTATCGAGTTTAGCATGACAGCTCTGTTTGTAGCCGCATTTGTTGAACAGTGGATCACAATGGATGATCATATACCGGCTCTTACAGGCTTATTTAGTACATTGATATGCCTAATCATCTTTGGCCCGGACAGCTTTCTGATCCCGTCAATGCTTGTAATAACTTTAGTTTTGACGATTTTCAGAAAACGACCGGATAAGGAAAGCGAGGCGGGTATATGAATGGCTTAAGAAATGCTGCGATACTTGTCGCAGTGATGTCTGTAGGTACGATATTCCTTCGGTTCCTGCCTTTTCTGGTATTTAAGAAGAGAGTACCTTCATATATTGGATATCTTGGGGAAGTCCTTCCGCCGGCCATTATCGGTATGCTGGTAATATACTGTTTACGGAACACGGTTATTTCATTTTCACCGTTTGGAATGCCGGAACTCATTTCGATAATAGTCATAGCTGTCTTACAGGCATGGAAACGAAATTCGTTAATAAGCATACTATCGGGAACAGTGGTATATATGTTTCTGACAAGGATATTGATTTAGTGCAAAGAAAGGAAGGGAAACGATGGTAAAAAGAATAGGACATGCAGCATTTAACGTTAAGGATATGGAGAGATCAATAGCTTTCTATGAAAATTCAATGGGATTCAGGAAAGCTTTCAGTATTAAGAGACCTGAAACCGGAGAACCATGGATAGAGTATATATATGCCGGAGGAGATCAGTTCATAGAGCTTTTCTACGGCGGAACAAATGAAATCCCGTATAGTGATGAAAACATAGGATTCTTCCATATGTGTGTTGAAGTGGATGATATACAGGAAGCATGGAAGATGATAGTAGATACAGGTGCTCCACAGGATGAGGCTCCGAAACAAGGGGTAGATTTAAACTGGCAGTGTTGGACGCACGATCCTGATGGAAACAAGATAGAGCTCATGCAGCTAAGTGAAGAAGGCCCACAGAAGAAATTCATAAAATCCCTAAAAATCCGGAAATAAAATTAAGGAGACCGACTATGAAGATTGTAGTATTAATGGATTCTTTTAAGGGGAGTCTTACATCTGTGGAAGCAGGGAATGCCATAAAAGAGGGAGTTCTTGCTGTTGATAAAAAAGCTGAAATTGCTGTCTATCCCTTTGCAGACGGAGGAGAAGGGACCTTGGAAGCATTCCTTAGTGCCGATAAGGGCAGCCGTAAGATAAAAGTTAATGTATCTGGTCCACGTGGACAAATGACAGAGGCTTATTATGGTGTGCTCAGAGATGATACGGCAGTTATCGAGATAGCACAAGCGGCCGGTCTGTGTCTGCTAAGTGAAGAGGAAAGGGATCCGTTACATACGACAACTAAGGGAGTAGGTGAACTGATAAAGCATGCCATCAGCGAGGGATGCAGGAAATTCATTATTGCTCTTGGAGGAAGTGCAACCAATGACTGCGGCATAGGCATGCTTAAGGAGCTGGGGTTTGAGATAAATGATGATAAAGGTATTCCGGTGGATGACGGAGCCTTAGGGCTTTCCAAGGCGGTAACCGTAAGAGAAAGAAATATGATCCCACATCTTAAGGAATGCAGTTTTACCATAGCCTGTGATGTGAAGAATCCTTTGTTTGGCGAGAATGGTGCAAGTCATGTTTTTGCACCCCAGAAGGGTGCTTTACCGGAGGACGTTGAGATAATGGATAGATGGATGGAAGATTTTTCTAACATCATCAAGAAATCCTATTCGGATGCAGAACCGTTTTCAGAGGGTGCCGGAGCAGCGGGAGGCCTTGGTTTTGCCTTTAACACGTTTCTTAACGGACATATGGAACCGGGTGCAGTAGTTCTGCTTAAAAGAACTTGTATAGAGGAAGAAATATCAAAGGCTGACCTTATTATAACCGGTGAAGGTCGGATCGATGAACAGACCTGTATGGGAAAAGTACCTGTAAGGATAGCTGAGATCGCAAAGAAATATGGAAGACCTGTCATTGCTATAGGAGGATGTGTTGGAAAGGGATATGAAAATTGCCATGAATTTGGGATAGACGCTGTTTTTTCGATTGTTCCTTTTCCTATGAGTAGTCTGGAAGCCATGGACAAAGATACGGCAAAAGAAAATGTTAAGAGGACTGCATATGAGATAACCAAACTTTTGGCAATTTCAAAAGAATAATTATAATGTTCCCATTCATAGTAATAAGAAGCCGGAATAATGCAGCGGTGAGACTGCCAGGCATCCTTAAAGGTGGGCTTTGTCGCTGCGGTCTCACATCTGGCATTAACAAGTGGTTTGTCGCTCCCCGACAGGTGAAATCCCCATTGCATCGGAAAAACAGCTCTGGTCCCTCTGCTGTTTGGAGCGATCACGGGGACTACGTCGGTCGGTCTTATCTCTCCATAGGTCTTAACGGGCTTTGCTCTTTCATGAATAAGACGGTTAGCAAGCTTTGAATCGACTGCAGCCTGTATTATATCTTTTAATTCCTGCGACTGGTGTTGCAGGTAAAAGTGTGTACACATATTCCTGAAACTCCTTAATTCATTTAGTACTATAACAGATTTTATCACAGTGACCCGGTATCTTAAAGGTATGTTGACAGGACATTAAGACCTTATTGTGTTATACTAAAAATGACAGCAGGGCGATCCTTGACTGGGCAAAAGGAAC
>DPZM01000083.1:3419-6216 GCA_003535955.1 Lachnospiraceae bacterium
GATAAGGTAATTGTTGACTGAAAAAAGGAGGGTAGACATGAGAGTAGGTATTTTAGGAGCAGGCGGAATAGCAAAGGAAATGGCAAAGACCATAGCACCTCTTAAAGATGTTGAGAGCTATGCAGTAGCGGCAAGGGACTATGACAGGGCAGAAGCATTCGCAAAGGAATGGGGTTTTGAAAAGGCTTATGGGTCCTATGAGGATATGCTGAGTGATGATAAGGTGGATCTTGTATATATCGCAGTTCCGCATTCACATCACCACAAATGGACGATCGAAGCTCTCAATGCCGGCAGGAACGTATTGTGCGAAAAGGCTTTTGCTGCGAATACAAAGCAGGCTGAAGAGATGATCTCACTGGCCAAAGAGAAGAAGCTCCTTCTGACAGAAGCTATATGGACCAGATATATGCCTTCTAGGAAAATAATAGATGACATCATAAAGAGCGGAAAGCTCGGTAAGGTTGTTACGATAGATTCAAACCTTGGCTATAAGATAAACATGAATGAACGTATGGTAAAGCCCGAGCTCGCAGGCGGCTGTCTTCTTGATCTTACGGTTTACACGCTTAATTTCTCAAGCATGGTACACGGGGATGATATCAAGAGGATCTGCGCATCCATGGTACCCACCGATACAGGCGTGGACGGTCAGGATTCAGTAATGCTTGAGTATTCTGACGGGGTTATGGCAAACATGTTCACCACTATGTACGGCCTTACCGACAGAAGAGGCCTGGTATGCGGGACCGATGGTTTCATGTGCGTTCAGAATATCAATAACCCGGAGAGAATAACGGTTTATGCACCGGATCGGACTAAGTATGAGATTATAGAGGATATAACCGTGCCTGAGCAGATAACCGGGTATGAGTATGAAGTCCTTGCATGTAAAAAAGCTCTGGAAGAAGGTAAGATCGAATGCAAGGAGATGCCTCACAGCGAAACACTTACGATAATGCGTCAGATGGATGAAATAAGGAAACAGTACGGGATAGTATTTCCGTTTGAGAAATAAAATCAAAGGAAGTAGATCGTTTTGAGTAATATAGGAATGCTTTCAAGAGAAGATATGCTTGAGCTTACGCGCCGTATGACACCTGCAAGAACCTGTTTTGACCGTATCGCGGGCAGTTACAGGGATGAAGACGGTATCGAGGACGGCTCGTTTAATATTCATTTTCTTAAGCTTACGAATAAGGAAAAGGCAGATAATCTAAAGATCGCTAAGGCAATCCCCTTTTCTGAGACAAAAGTACAGCTTAAGTCATATGCATTTCCGGGAAACAGCACAAAGTCAAAGGAAATGGAGAAGCTTCTTTATGCCATAAAGAGCTGTTCCCTAAAAAACGATGCTCTTCTTGAGACCTTCTACGAACTCATCGGAGACAGCTATTCAGCTGAGGGTGACTATGGCATATATCTGTTTCACGGTGCTTATGATGTTCCGGTAAAAGGAAAGGACAAAGAATGGCTTGAAGGCTCGGAAACAGTATATGAGTTCATAATCTGTGCCATATGCCCTGTAACAGGGGATTATGAAGCGGGAGAGCCTGCGTGGGGATTTCTGTACCCATCATTTGTTAACAGGTGTGAAGACAGAGAACATATAGCAATATATAATAAAGATCCTGATAACGAAGATATGGGATTCATGAACATGCTGGGGTTATTGTTATGAACTACAAACATATAGGAAAAATGGCCGTTACCGCCATAGTCAGCGTATTATTGGCAATAAGTGCTGTTACCGTTGCTAAAGAACAGAAGTAAGGAGCAGCGGTTCGGGTTCTCATCTTGGTCATGTATTCAACGATGGACCCAGGGAAACCGGCGGACTTCGATACTGTATCAATTCAGCATCACTTAAATTCATTCCGTATGAGGATCTGTAGGCTGAAGGTTATAAAGAATATAAAGAGCTATCTCAGGATTGGTATTATGTCGGTCTTTCAATTGGAAAAAGATAATGTATATTTCCCTCTGCCTACATTGGGGGAACCTGACGGACTGTTGGCAATCGGCGGGGATTTAAGCATCGACAGGCTGCTTTTGGCATATTCAAACGGTATATTTCCCTGGTATAATTCTGATCAACCTATCATGTGGTGGTGTCCTATGGAGCGTTTCATCATACGCCCATCTGGAATACACATTTCCCACTCCATGAAGAAATATATGCGTAAGCACCATGTCGAATACCGTCTTGACCGTGACTTTGCCCATACAATGCATCAATGCCGTGTTAAAAGGGAATCGGAACCGGAGGGAACATGGATATCTGATGATATGGAAAAAGCCTACCAAAGACTACATGATGCAGGCTTTGCTTTTAGCATAGAATCCTATGTGGATGGTAATATAGCAGGTGGATTATATGGAGTCAATCTGGGGAAATGCTTTTTTGGTGAAAGCATGTATTCGGATCTTGAAAACGGCTCTAAATTGGCTCTTATAGCGTTGGCAAAAGTGTTGGAAGAATACGATTATAATATGATCGACTGCCAGTTCCATACAGATCATCTGGAAAGTATGGGCGGTGTCCACATAAGCTATGAAGAATATCGTAAACTATTACCATCTTAGCGAGATGTAAATGAATATAAGATTAACAAAGAGAAGAGTGCATGAGTCAAATGTCAGAAGACCAGAAACATAATAAATTCGCTGATATACGGGACTCTTCTAAGTATGTTGCTTTTCTTGGAGGAGCCAGAGGGAGTCACCCATAGAAGCCGCAGATAGTCATCCAAAAGGTAAATGAACTTTTCCCTGATATCGATCCCAGATCGGTCAT
>DPZM01000041.1 GCA_003535955.1 Lachnospiraceae bacterium
AGAAGATATTTGAACTTCAGGAACAAAAACGTGTAAGGCTCGGTGTTATTGCAGTTTCCGAGAAGCTTATGACCAACGAACAGGTGGAGGAGGTAAATCAACTCCAGAGCAATACGGACAAGAAGTTCGGAGATATCGCGGTTGAGAAGGGTTACCTTACCGACAATCAGGTGACAAGGCTCTTAGCCCTGCAGGGTAACAGCTTCCTTTCTTTTGTGCAGGCGACTGTGGATCTTAAATATATGACAATGAACGATGTGGTGGATTCCCTTAACCTCTTCCAGCAGGAGAACAGCTACACACTCACCGACATGGACAATCTGAAATCCTGCGATATCGACCGTATAATCCCCATATATGTATATGATCTTCCCGGATATGTAAAGGAAGTGATCGGAGTAGCCGCAAGAACCATTGCCCGTCTGGTGGATTATCATCTGTATATAGATAAGCCCTATTTGTCGGACAAATTCATCACGCAAAATCTGTGTTCTCAATGCTCGAAGGGTGACTTTACCATTCTTCTTGGTATATCGGGTTCCGACACTGCCATGATCAAGGGCGGTATAGGTTTTGCAGGCGAACAGTATATAGATGAGCTTGATGATGCACTCGATTCACTCTGTGAGCTTATCAACTGTATAAACGGAATATTCGCCACGGATGTGAGCCGCAGGGGTGTTAATATTGATATGCTTGCTCCTTATTACAAGGCCGGTCAGGGGGCCATTAATGCCGAAGGAATAGTAAACGTTCCGATGCATATTTTCGATAAGACACTTACACTGTCGGTTGTTCTTTCAGACAATTATACAATTGAGTAGATGAGGAGGCTTGAAAAGATGAGTTCAGTATTTATAGTTGATGATTCCAGAACAATGCGTAAGATGCTTGCCGGAGCCCTTAAGGAAGCCGGCATCGAAGTGATAGGTAATGCCGGCAACGGTATTGAGGCTCTTGAACAGCTTAAGACCATTAAACCTGATCTTATCACCCTCGATATAACAATGCCTGAGATGGACGGACTTGATGCCCTCAGGTTCATCAAGAAGGACAACCCCGACCAGAAGGTTCTCATGGTCAGTGCGGCCGGTCAGAAGGAAAAGGTACTTGAAGCATTAAAGCTTGGGGCTCTTGATTTCATCCAGAAGCCCTTCGAGCCCGAAGAGGTTATAAAGACAATACAGAAGGCACTTGCTTAATCTTTGGCAAAGGAAATAAAATTTCGTTTGCCATAAAAATGCGGTTCCGCCGGACATTTTCAGTCTGATACGGAACCGCCTTTTTTTTAATTCTCAGGATACCATTCGGCGATCTTTTCGTCCGGTATCTCAAAATGCTGATAATCCTTTAGGTTCTTCCAAGCACCGCCCCACTCAAATCCGTGTTCCGTAAACAGCTTATAGCACAGATCGTTTTCATCGATCTTATACGGAAAATCAGCATCCCTGTCAAGATAAGGTTCACCGGTGACCGGTTCAACAATTCTTTCCCCGTTCACTGTTTTTGTATACGGATTGTAAAGGGTGTTGATATCAACCGCCAGTCCCAGTCCGTGCTTAGACACTTTGGTAGTGTGGGAAATGAACCGGAAGTTAAAGGCTGATGAATTGTTGTCCTCCATGGAAGCTTCATCGTCCGCATCATACTCATCAACAAGACGTATCTTTTCAATCGGATAATCTGCCTCATAAAGCTCCTTTAGAATCTCCAGTACATCTTCTGCAATGTGCTTATTGACTATCATTTCGCCCTCGTATTCGTTTCCTTCCGCATCCTTATGCAAAACATGGAGATAGCGCAGATCCTCTCTTGGCAGGGTACAGTCTTCCTTGAATGATTTCCCGTAAATACGGTCAAAGATATCATCCGTGATCTCTGTGATATAGAAGGGATCCTCTGTTGAAGTATCACCCTCTGTTGAAGCATCACTCCCGGTTGTTGCGGTTTCGGCCTTATGGATCGCCTCATCCACATTCTTAGATAACTCCATGTCCTGAAATACATCATCACGGGACAGTGCCATTTCAAAGCCGTCCGTTATATCCAAAGCCGCCTCAGCCTCCCTGACACTGACCTGAAGGACATGTCCGCCACGGGTACGTTCCTCATCTATGAAGTGAAAGTGCCAGCCAACGGTATTCAGATCTCCCATATAATCCGGGCAGTACAGACCTACGATAGTGCCTTTGATATCTTCATAATCAAATTCCGTCTGATCCTCCGCCAATGCCACATCAAGCGGCCGATAGGGCTTCTCCTGCTTATACTCGCTGCGCACCTTGATGGAATCAAAGCTGCCATCGATCCTTACCATGTAGAAACAGTTGGCACCAAGCCCGTCCACTACACCGTTCATAGTTTCCTGCAATGCTGCCATATCCGCAATACCGTTTAAGGATACTGTCTCATCCGCTTCAAAGAAGGTCACGTTACTGAAGGGAATCGTCTCGGTATCGGATGGGGTATTGATGCTGCCGTCCGCAACGGCCTGATAAACGGTACCGTCAAGAACGATCATCTCCCCGTTTACTCCCTCAAAGGTTCCGATGCCGGTATCACCATGCTTCTTCAGTTCATCTACGGTAACTATCCCATCATAATAACCCTGAACCAGAGATTGCAACAGGGCCACCTGATAGAGCACATCCTTGTTTGTATCCTCCGGTGTGGCATTGTTCACTTGTACAGCGCCCTCCGGGATTACGACGGAACATGCCGTCATAGTTAACATCATACTGAAGATCATCAGTACACAGATCAAACGTCGCATATTCATTTCCCTGCTTTCACTTCCAGTTTGCATTATCTTCTTTTTCTGATATGAAACAGGCTACCAATCCGTAAATAATGGTCGGACGTATCCATATCTCCGTAAGCATATAGTTGGTATACTCATTGATCGGATTGTGGTAAATAACATAATTGTTAAAACGCTGACCGTCAAGACGCTTGAAGAAGCACATCGCCATCATCATCGTCTAAGTATAATTTTGCGCCACTTCCATACCTACAAGTCGATTTTGGAATATGAACAGATTTTATCAATTTCTGCAGGCATCTTCAAGAGGGATTTCCGGAATGTCAAACATTTTTATCTCTCACCATCATCCTGTTTTCCCTCCCGATCTTCTCAAACACGGGAAAAATCTTCGGATACACGCCCGTCACAAGGAACATTATGATCGCATAACGTCCTGTTCTTACCAAAAGGGCCGCCAGGCTCGCTCCCGCAAGAAACTCCTTATCGAATGGGAGCTTCAGCAGTGCATTTAAAACAAAATATACTATAAAAGCACATAGAACGCGAAGTATCATAGCAAAAATACTTTTCGTCTCACGAAAATTGACATATTTCCGTTCAAAATGGATTGCCGCAATCACACCGGTCAGGCAACCGAGAGCTGTAAAGAAATCATTTGTGCGGACATAGAATAATCCCGGGATTGCAGATGCTAAAAGTATTGTGTGATACAGCCACTCCTTATGCACATACCGGTCCAGTAAATAGAATATTTCCATTACGGCAAAACCAAGTACCCATCCTGCCAATACATCCGTTGGATAATGCATCCCGGCAACAGATCTGGAAATACCCACCAAAACAGTAAGAACAGCAGCAAGTATCCAAAGCCATCTCTTTTTTGCTTTCCCTGCCAGCGTAAAATATAACGCAGGGATAGATGCGCTGTGCATGCTCGGGAAGGAATATCCCTGTTGAAGCACACTCCTTTCCGCTTCGCTCTTACCCTTAAGGGTCAGCGCTTCCACCCTGTCAGGATACTCCATATACGGTCTAAGCCGCAGTACGATCGCCTTGAGCATCGGAAGCCACATGTTCACAGAGGAGACAATGAGCGCAAGCCTCTGTCCTGCTTCCTTCTTCCAGCAAAACATCACGATCAGCACGACCATAAGAAGCCCCGTCTCCGCTCCCATGAAAGCAAGCAACTTTACAAGGCCGCCCATGCTGCCCAAATGTGTCTGCATCCACTCGATCAAATCCACTTCCCATTCCATAATTCCTAACTCCTCCATAAAATATAGTATAAAACCGATTTAACAGGAAGGCAATTTAACATTACCATCATGTGACCATTACTGATAATATTCTCCCAATTTTGATTTTAAGAGGTTCAGTACACGTTTCTTATCCTTGCTCCATTCCGGTGCGATCAGGAACTTCTTATCACCGTCACCCGTCATTCTGTGTATGACCATATCCTCCGGAAGTACCGTCAATGCATCACGTATCAGATCGGTGTACTCCTCCATGCCAAGGCAGGTGAATTCCCCCGCCATATAATCATCCGCAAGATCCGTACCCTTTAGGACATGCAGCAGTTGAAGCTTGATGCCCTGTACGCCGCTTTCTCCCACGTATCTGACCGTACGTAGCATGTCCTCTTTAGTCTCTCCGGGCAGCCCCAATATGACATGGACGATTGTTTCTATCCCGCGTTCTCTTAGCTTATGCACAGCTTCATCGTAAACGCTTAAGGGATAACCTCTTCGGATATATTCGGCGGTCTTTTCATGTATCGTCTGAAGGCCGAGCTCTATCCACACCGGTTTGATCCTGTTGACCCTTGAGATAAGATCAAGTACATCATCCGGCAGACAGTCCGGCCTTGTGGCAATGGATATTATCTCAATATTTTCATTCATTGCGGCTTCCATATACATTTTTTCAAGCTTTTTTACCGGTCCGTATGTGTTTGTAAATGCCTGAAAGTAAGCTATGTAGCCATGATCACTTTTAGGAAGCTTATTCTTGACTCTTTGCTTTCCGCTCATGATCTGCTCGGTTATTGACTGCCCGGGATCTCCCGCAAAATCACCCGAGCCTGTGCCGGAGCAGAATATACAGCCCCTGCTCCCTATGGTTCCATCCCTGTTCGGACATGTAAGCCCCGCATTTATCGATATCTTATATAATTTCTTCCCATATCTGCGCTTTAGGTATTCACTCAATGTCTGCATATTGTTATACCACTGCCTGACAGATCCTTTTCTTCATAAAAAAACCCTGTCTCCTTGCAGTTCAATCTCAACCGCCTGTCTGACTATATCCGTTCCCGCATCCGGCTCAAACCGGTCAACAACCTGTCCGATGCGGTTGACCAGAAATTTGGTAAAATTCCACTTGATATCGCTGTTATTGCGGTAATCCGGGTCCGCCTCCCTTGCCCGCCTCTCCATATGGACACTTAAGGGGGAATTCATAAGAAACCCCCTGAAGCCTTGCTTGCTTTTCAGGTATTTAAAAAGTTCAAGCGCATCAGGACCGTTCACATCCGTTTTCGCAAACTGTGGGAAAGAGATATCGTAACGTGATGTACAAAAATCATGAATTGTCTCATCAGTCCCCGGCGCCTGATGCCCGAACTGGTCGCAGGGAAAATCAAGGATCTCAAAACCTTCATCCCTATAATCCCTGTACATTGCCTCCAGCGCTTCATACTGCGGTGTGAATCCGCAGCCTGTGGCAGTATTGACTATCAAAAGTACCTTCCCCCTGTATTCCCGCATTGAAACAAGCGAACCATTCCTATCAGGAACCGAAAAGCGGTAGACCGGACTGCCGACGAGGTAATCCTCTGCCTCCTGGATTATATTGTTTATGTTCTCCACATCGTTGTATACATGACCGGTTTCGAGAGAGTGATTGGCTCCTTCGATGATCTTGTAGCGGAGCTTTTTTAAATCGCACAGATCCCGTATCGTACCCGGATCTATCCACGGATCCTTATCCCCGAAAAATACAAGCCCGTTTCCTTCCCTCGCAAGAGAAAAGGTCTGCGGAAAGGGCGTATAATATACCTGCCTGGCGGGAATGCCGTGCTTCCCCGCATATATGCTTGCCGCAATAGTACCTATGCTCTTTGATACAAATATGATATCCTCAGCGGATGAGAAATCCACATCTTTAAGCTGTTCCTCGGTCTCCACCACCGCTAGGTTGAACGCCTCCAGCATTTTTTCTTTATTTTTAAGGCATTCCTTATCAATGTTGTTATACCCGACAATGACCACCTCGTAACCATGTTCCAGGGCAATCTTTTTCGAATAATAGAGCAGGGGCTTATCGATATTGTATCCGATCCCCTGAAAAATAACTGCGATCTTTCTTTTTTCCATAGCCTTTACTATTCCTCTTCCAAAAGGGATTTTCAAGCTTAAGTATAACACAATAATGCCCTTATGTCAGATACTTCCGCACTTTCCGATACAGGAATTGTCACAGGAACCAACTTGCCAAATATGATCCCTCACAC
>DPZM01000097.1 GCA_003535955.1 Lachnospiraceae bacterium
CACACCCGGGGCAATGGGTGCCCTGCTGTCCCACTTTGAGAATAAGATAATGTTCCAGGGATTCTTATGGAATGTTAACAGCTTCGACCAGGAAGGTGTCCAGCTGGGCAAGGTGCTTGCCAAGAAGGTGCTCGCACATGAGACTGACGGAGCCCTTAAAGTGTACAGTGATTTATTAAACATATAAAAAATGAAACAGCGGGGACGGTTCCTCGGTGAAACAGGGGGACGGTTCCTCGGTTCATTTTTCAGATAATTAACTGTTTGTTCAGTAGTTTCTGATAAAAATGAACCGAGGAACCGTCCCCTCTGTTTCACCGAGGAACCGTCCCCCTGTTTCATTTTATACAGTATATTGCGATAGATCTGAGTTTATTTCGTCCGAATACTGGTTAAGGTTCTCTGATATATTGGTTATATTGGCAGTTTCCGCACGCAGCTTGTTGTTCTCGCTGACGATCATGTCGCTGAGGCTTAAGACTTCATTGATGTTAGATGCCTGTTCCTGAGTGGTTGCCGCATTATTGGAAGCGACATCGTTTATCTTCTCGATACCGCTTGCGATCTCGATGATACCGTCGGTTGCCTTGGCTACATCACCGTAGATCAGGTTGAATGATTCGTTGGCTTCCGAAACGCCGCTCATGCAGGCTTCCATATCTTTCGCACATATATCTGCCTTCTTGTTTATATCCACGATATTCTTGGTTATATCCTCAACCAGCCTGCGAATAGTCTCGGTCGCGTTTGATGACTGGTTGGCAAGGGCGCCTACTTCGGTTGCTACAACAGCAAATCCCTTACCCATCTCACCTGCTCTTGCAGCCTCGATCGAAGCGTTAAGTGACAGGAGGTTGGTCTGCTCGGAGATGGCATTGATAGTATCTGTTATGCCGGTGATCTCCTCAACTGATTTCGCTGTGGCACGTATAAGGGTTGTAAGCTCACCTATCGTATCGTTAAGAGTGCTCACATTCTTGGTCATGCTCTCCATCTCATCCTTACCCTTGGCTGATGCTTCGAGGGTTTCATCACAGAGGTTCTTAACATTTTCGGCATTGACCGCAAGCTGTCCGGAAGTTGAAGCAAGCTCTGTAGCCGCATGTGCGATATCCTCGATGGATGAGTTCATGTCGGACAGGGTGGAGTTGAGCTTCTCTATTGACTCTCCCTGGTTCTGGTTTGCATTGGAAAGTACATGGGAAATATCGAAACACTCGCCTGCCCGGTTGTTCATCGCACCGGAAATATTCGACAGGCTGTTAAGCGTTGTCCTCATCTTGCCTATGTATTCATTCAGGCTCTCGGAGAGGGTTGTGATCTCGTTGTTGCCTTCGGGAACGATCGTAACGGTAAAGTCACCCTTGCTGATATCCGTGATACGCTCGGTTACCGTGGTAACAGGGTTTATAGCCTTGTTCAGAATGTAGTATACAAGGGCTGAGAACAATGCAATGAGGATAATGGCGCTTACGAAGGTTACTACCATTACCTTTATGATCATGCCGCTTAACAGGCTTGAAGGAACCGCACTTACTATTGCCCATGAGGTATCTTCTATGTCTGTGGATGTAAACATCATTGAGCCGGCTGCGGTCTTGGCTGTAACAACCTTGCCTTCGCCGCCTGATGCGGAAGTGTCCATAGAATCGAATACGGCTGCCAGACCGGCTGCAACGGGATCGGTCGTATCGGCAAGAGTCTGTCCGACACTGTCGGTAACATTACTGATAAGAATGTCCTTGGTTTCCTTATTTATAATATAGTACTTGGCATCGGGAGAGATTGATTGAAAGGAATTGACCATCTCGGCAACCTTGTCAAAGTTGATATCGCTGCTGAGCACTACGCTGTCTCTTACCATTACAGCGCAGGCAAGACAGGTCTTACCGGTTGATGCATCCACATAAGGCTCGGAAGAGTATATCTCACCTTTCTTCGCAATCGCACCCTTATACCAGGGCCTGTCGGTGAATTCAAATGTATCATCGGGAATCCAGCCGGAACCGTCGAGGAAGGTGTTGTCATCACCAAATGCCATATACACATCCTGCGAGTCGGGATCGGATGCCGTGATCTTAAGGAGCATTGCAAGCATGTCATCATGCGAAGGCTCGGGAATATTTCTTATTACGGCTGCTGTCTGAGCTACCCTCTCTTCGATGTCACTCCACCAGCTGTGTACTTCACTGGCATAGCCCACGGATTCCCTTGCCAGGATCCCGTTTGTCAGGGACTGGATGTTATCGGACGCAAGCTTGATGCTTATCTGCGTGATGATAACAATGATGATCGCAACGTAGATGATCATTTTGGCCAGGAGCGACTTTTTCAGTGATTTTCTTTTTGCTTGTTTCATTTTCAGATACCTCTGCTAATATATAATAATAACATATACATTTTATCACAAAATGTCTCATTTGCAACAAAAAAGTCCGACACTTTTTTTTATGTATTTCTTTATGTATACAGAAGCAAATAGCGTATTCAGAGATTATATGATAAAATGTGAACCAGATGTAAAGGAGGAATTATGGCAGCTCGGAAGCATATATAAAGTGTCTGTTTTTTCTTTACGGTGTCCGTTTTGACGGAATAGTAAACGTGACCAGACATCTTAAGGAAGTGCAGAGGAATAATAAGGAAACACTTCCGCAGAAGGTTCCGAGCAGATACAGGATCTCGCTTCATGTTGATGACGAAACGGTCATATGTACGCTGGGAAGGCAGTACGGATTCAATGCCTATCAGCTCGATGCGCAGGATGACGACTGGGAAGAGAAAATAGTACAGAGGGCGGAACAGATCAAAAAGAGGGAGTTTCCCTCATAAAAATACACTACCGATCGGGAAATATATTCAAAAGAGCCGGGAAGGAGAGCAGATGGCTGAGAAAAGATTACCTGTTATAACGATCAACAGAGAATACGCTGCAGGCGGAAGAACCCTTGCGGCCATCCTGTCAGAAAAGCTGGGAATACCTTATTATGATGAGGATTTTGTTTCAAAGACCGTGGAGGAGAGCGGATATGACAAGGAAGATGTCGAGCGCGAGGGAGAGGAGATAAGCAAACCGTCTCAGCTCTTGAACGGATTTTTAAACAGTGCCGTTTCCTACAGCAGTTCTCATGATGAGATATTTAAGGCAGAAAAGAAGGTGATCATCGAACTGGCGGAGAGCTCATGTATAATCGTCGGCCGATGCGCGAATCATATCCTGAAGGAGGCTGGGATCGACACGGTGAGCATATATCTTCACGGACCTGTCGATAAAAAGGTTAAGCGTGCGTTGGAGCTTGCGGAGTATGGGGATATGAAGCCTGAAAAATACATGGAAGAGCGTGACAGTAAACGCCGGAACTATTACAAATATTATACGGGAAGTGATATTACCGATGCTTCGAATTACACGTTCTGCTTCGACGTGGGCAGGGTAAGCATTTTGAAATGTGCACAAATAGTACTCGACCTGATAAATAATGCAGGATGATCGGAGGGGGAGAGAATGAAGAAAAAGACGATGCGGCTGTTCTGCTGTGTGAGCCTTATCATTTCCATGTTAAGCTTCACAGGATGCGGAGGCCAGAGGCTGATGATGGGTACGGGAGGAACATCGGGAACATATTACGCTTTCGGAGGCGTCCTTGCCCAGTACATGACAGACAATACCGATTACAGGATCACAGCGGTTTCCACTGCTGCATCAAAAGCCAATATACAGAGTATAGGTGATGGAGACTACCAGATAGGCTTTACCCAGTCGGACGTAATGAATTATGCCTGGGACGGCAGCAGGTCTTTCGAAACAGACGGCCCGTGCCGGGATTTCCGTGTACTCGGAGCCCTGTATGCCGAGACTGTACAGCTTATAACAATGAAAAAGGATATAAAGAGTGTAAGTGACCTCAAAGGGAAGAGCGTTTCCATAGGTGCCCCCGGTTCGGGAGTGTACTTTAACGCAATGGATGTGCTCGAGGGAGCCGGGCTTACCGTTGATGATATCAAGCCGCAGTATCAGAGCTTTGACGACAGTAAGGAGGCTCTTAAGGACGGACAGATAGACGCAGCCTTTATCGTGGCCGGTGCACCCACATCGGCAATTACGGAACTGGCAACGACAAACGGGGTGTTTCTGATACCGATAGAAGGAAAGCTAAGGGATGATATCATGGGCCTGTGCCCCTATTACGCACCGCTTGAGATACCGGCAAACACATACCCGGGTCAGAATGATCCTATTGAAACTATCACAATAAAGGCCACCCTGATAGTTGATGCCAAGCTTGATGATGACATGGTGTATGATCTTACGGCTGCGATATTTGACCATACGGAGGAAATCAGCAAAGAAAACGCCAAGGGCGAAGAACTGTCGATAGAAAACGCCACGTCAGGAATAACTATACCTTTCCACATAGGCGCTGCCCGCTATTTTGAAGAGCATGGTGTTCCGGTAGCTGCACAGGAATGAGACTAAAGCATGGATATGAGGAGGACTTATGAGCAACCAAGCAGGTGATATAAAACATGAAGTAAACAATGACCTTGATGAGGTAATGAAAAAATACGACAGGGAATCAAATGTCCGTGTGTGGACAGGAAAGCCTGCACTGGCCGTAAAGGTATTACTGATCGGGTTTTCGCTTTTCTGTATCTGGGTAACCCTGTTTTCAACTTTTCTGGAGGAGATCAGGCTTACGTCTTTTATGGGACTGGTCGTACTTTTAGGTTTCCTTCAGTACCCGGCGAATAAGAACAATAACAGAGTCAATCACATGCCCTGGTATGATGTGCTGGGTATGATCTTAGGTGCGGGTGCCTTTCTGTACTATACTTTTAATGCCGATCAGATCATCCAGCAGGGTACGAGATTTCAACCCTATCAGATAGTGATCGCTGTGATAGGAATACTGGCCCTTCTGGAAGTGACAAGGCGAAGCGTCGGATGGCCCATCCTGATCGTTGCCCTGTTTTTCATAGTATACGCTCTGGTCTACGGACTCACCAATCCGTCCTTTGTGGGAAGGGCCAAATATCTGCTACGTAATCTTTTTTATGCCAAGACGGGAATCCTGTCTACGCCGATCAATGTATGCTCCAAATACATAGTCGTCTTTATCATTTTCGGTGCTTTTCTGGAACGTACCGGGATCTCGGCGCTCTTTATCAACATAGCCAACTGTATTGCAGGACGTTTTGCCGGAGGTCCGGCTAAGGTGGCCGTTATCTCCTCGGCCCTCTGCGGAATGGTCAGCGGATCTTCCGTAGGAAATACCGTTACTACAGGTTCCGTAACGATCCCTATGATGAAGGAAACAGGTTATAAATCCGAGTTTGCCGGAGCGGTAGAGGCCGCAGCTTCCACCGGCGGTCAGATCATGCCCCCGATAATGGGAGCCGCTGCTTTCCTTATGGCAGATATCATCGGTGTTCCTTATTCGGATATACTCATAAGGGCTATATTTCCCGCAGTACTTTACTTTAC